>JAKZSO010000158.1:0-17468 GCA_047517625.1 Alphaproteobacteria bacterium | reverse complement strand
GGGCTTTGAAACGCCGGTTTGTCTTGTTGATGACGTAAACACGGCCCCGGCGCCGAACCACACGGCAATCCCGGTGGCGTTTTTTGACGCTTTTGAGTGAGTTAACAACTTTCATGACGGGCCAAGGCCTGTGTTGCGCGGCGATTTGAATAGCGGCGCGGACGATACGGGGCCAGGCCTTGGCTGTCAACGGTTTGCCGCCGGTCGGGCGGAAGGGGCGGGACGCCAGGGGCTAGACGTCCGCGCCCAGCGGCAGCCGGGCGTAAATGCGTGTGACGTTGACTTCACCGCTGTCCAACGCCGCCAGCCGGTGGAACCAGATTTCGGCCTCCAAAATCACCCATTTCACCCGTTCAGTGTCTTCGCGGAATTCTTTGACCTTTTCCACCAGCGATTTGAAGCCGACCAGCGCCCGTTTGCGGTACTTTTCGGTAATGTCCTCGGTCGCCCGCACTTCCATTTTTGCGGCTTCGAACTTGTTGCGGGTGCGCGACATTTTCCACAGGTGGGGCCGCCGCGGCTCTCGGGTCTGCCATTGGGCCACCGCCGGGTCGTTCAATTCCGGCCCGGTCGCCATGAAATCGGTATACATAAACTGGCCGCCAGGCCGAATGGCACTCAGGATCGAGTCAAAGGCAACCGTGAACAAGGCCTCTTTCGCCAATATGGCGTCTTTCGAACGCGGGCTTCACTTTTAGCTTGGTGTAATCCCCGTGCTCGACGCTGGCCTTGCGTTGGAGGCCTTTCATGATCGACTCTTCCATCCCGAGCTTTGCCAGGGTCACACTGTTTTCGACTCCGTTGACCCAGGCGCCGGTCTCGGTGTGAATGTGGCGGGTTCCGCCGCCAATTCCCGCCCCGAGTTCCAAAACCGACATGTTTGAATTCAACGTCAGAGGGTGGACCAATTCGGTGATTGCGTCGGCGCCGCCAACCGTCAGAAATCCCGGGCCCCACAGTTCCTGCAAAATTTGCAGCCGCTCGGGCGGCCACGGGCCCTTGCGCTTGGGCTTTTCTTCTTCGTTTTTTTTGTCCCGCGTATCTTCGAATTGAAGTGTCTTCGAGCGCCCGCCCTTGGCCTTCCCTTTTTTCTTCTTGGATTTTTTACCGCCGGCGCCGAAAACGCTTTTGACGCGATCCAGCACGGATACGTTTTTTGAAGCCATGACCTTGCAATTTCGCCAATGAAGCGGTGAGGCGGAAACCCCGGGATTCCACCGGATAGTGTCCAATTTTGCAGTTAAATGTTGGTAAATAGTGCGCGTGCAGCGATCACAATTCGTGCAGAGTCCAAGGATGTGGTTCGGAGCACCTCGAATTCGTCGGTGGCCAAGCCCAGCGCCCGTTTTGTGTGATCGGGGCCATGCACCGAGTCCATCTGAAACGCCCCGGCAAGGCCCGCTGCCTGCGCGGCTTGAGCGTCAGACGCCATATCCCCCACCATCCAGGATCGCTCCAGCGCCAGGCCCAGGCGCCCGGCGGCATGAAGCAGCATCCCCGGGCCCGGTTTGCGCCAAAATTCTTGGCTCGCTCCCCAGGGCCGGGTGAACCTGGGGTGGTAAGCGTTGGCGATGCGGGCATCCACGTGCGCGTCTTGCGCTCCGAGCCGGGCCAGGATTTCCGCATCAATGACGTCGTAGTCATCCCAGGTGTACAAGCCCCGGTCGATCCCCGATTGGTTGGTGACGATGACCACCGCCGCCCCGGCGGCATTGGCGGCCCGGATCAATTCCGGGGCACCGGCTTGAATCGCCAAATGTTCAACCTGATGCAGGTAGCCGACTTCCTCGACGACGATCCCATCGCGGTCCAAAAACAGCGCTGGGCGGGTCGCCGAGGTCGGCTCCGCGTCCTTGCCATCGCGAAAATACGCCCTGACCCCGTCGGGTGGCTGATCGGCTGAGGGCGGCGGGCCAGTCATTGCCGGACCATACGCCGTTCCGGCCCTATCTGCCGATGATCATGAATTGCAGACCCACACCCACTGTGAAGGATGAACTGACGTTGGCTGGTTTCCCTTCGAGCAACCTGTTGCAGCCCGCCAAGCCGTCGTCAACGACAGCCGAAACGATTATTCCGTCGGTGCCGGTTTGGAAGGTGGCGACGCAGGACGCAAAGGCGTCTTCGTCCTTTTGCTCAGCCGTGTAGGAAATCTCTCTGCCGCCGTCGGCGAGCTGGGTGTCCGTGGCGGGTGCCCCCCAGGCGGTGATCAAGCCGGCCACGGGTTCGCCGCGCCATGAGTAGGCAACCCCCGCGCTGGTGCAGCCGACCAGAAGCAAAAACGCGAACATGGCGGCGGTTTTGGCCATTCGCCGAGAGTAGCGCACGGGTGTCCGCCTGTCTGTTGCCCAGGGACGCATTCATGCCGGCGGCCTTGAAGGAAACGGTGGGCGCGGTTGGGTTTGAACCAACGACCCCTACGATGTCACCGTAGTGCTCTCCCGCTGAGCTACGCGCCCGGTCCACGCCATTGATACTGTCTGGGCCCCGGCTTGCAAAGCCCCAAGGCCCGGTTCTTTTGGTGTAAGCTGGCGCCATGAGTTCCGGACTTTCAGAGCCATCGATAACGACCGGCGACGCGGCCGAACAGCCCACCGCGCCGTTCGAGATTTCGGCTCCCGCGGTCCAGACCGTGCCAATGGTGTTTGTCTCGGCCCATTCGGGACGGGCCTACGAGCCCGAATTCGTCGAAACATCGCGGCTGGACCAATTGACCTTGCGGCGGTCCGAAGACAGCTTTGTCGACGAGTTGTTTGCCGGCGCCCCGGCCCAAGGCGCGCCGTTGCTGCGGGCCCATTTCCCCCGGGTGTATTTGGACCCTAACCGCGAGCCGTGGGAACTGGACCCGACAATGTTCGAAGACGCGCTGCCGGATTTCGTCAACACGTCGTCACTGCGGGTGGCCGGCGGCCTCGGCACCATCGCCCGGGTGGTGACCAACGGCGCCGAAGTCTACCAGGGCAAGCTCAAATTTTCAGAAGCCGAGCGCCGGATCAAGACCCTGTACATCCCATTCCACGAGACGATCCAGGATTTGCTGGCCCTGACGGTGCAACGCTTCCGCTCGGCGGTGTTGATCGATTGCCATTCCATGCCATCGTTCGGCGGACCGATGGACCGGGACCCGGGGACCGAGCGCGCGGACATGGTGTTGGGCGACCGTTTCGGTACCAGCTGCGCCAAGGTGGTCACGGACACCGCTGAAGAGGCGCTGACCAAGGCCGGGCTCAGGGTGGAGCGCAACGACCCTTACGCCGGTGGCTTCACCACCCGAAATTATGGCCGGCCCGAGGCCGGGGTTCATGCATTGCAAGTCGAAATCAAACGGTCGCTGTACATGGACGAAGACACCATCCAGCGCCTGCCCGCCTTGGCGGAAATCACCGCCGCCATGAGCGGTCTGATTGCGTCTCTGGCGGCGATCGACCACGCCCAGCTGCTTTAGAGGTTCTCCTGTTTTTGTGCGAAGCGCTTCATATTGACGGGGACGCGTTTTTGCCCCCAGTCCCCGGGCGGGCCGTCGAACACACCAGGGCATTGGCTGCCGCACTGGTCGCATCTGCCGGAACCGTCCAGGTTCCATTCCCCCATCCGATACCAATCCCTGCCGATTATTTTGGTTCCGCAGCCTGAGCAATAGGTCGATCCCGCTTCGGCGTCGTGAACGTTGCCCACATAGACGTGGTTGAGCCCCGCGGCCTTGGCGATATCCCGGCACCGCAATAACGTCTGATGCGGGGTTCGCGCGATATCGGTCATCTTGTAGTCGGGATGAAACGCGGTGAAATGCAGCGGCACGTCCGCACCCAATTCGGCGGCGAACCATGCGGATAATTCGGTGATTTCCCGGGTCCCATCGTTCTGGCCGGGGATCACCAGGGTCGTCACTTCCAGCCACACATCCGTTTCGTGATGGATGTATTTCAACGTGCCCAAAACATCATCCAAGTCGCCGGAACAAAGCTTCTTGTAGAAATCCTGGGTGAAGCCCTTTAGGTCCACATTGGCGGCGTCCATGTGGCTGTAAAACTCCGCCCGGGGTTCGGGGCAAATGTAGCCGGCGGTGACCGCCACGGTCCTGATGCCCGCCGCGTGACAGGCCTTGGCCACATCGACCGCGTACTCCAGGAAGATCGTCGGATCGTTGTAGGTGAAGGCCACCGAACGGCAGCCCGATGCAAGGGCCGCCTGAGCCAATGCCGCGGGCGACGCCGCATCCGCCAAGGTGTCCATCTGGCGGGATTTGGACATGTCCCAGTTCTGACAAAACTTGCAGGTCAGATTACAGCCCGCGGTGCCAAAACTAAGCACCGGCGTCCCGGGCAAAAAATGATTGAGCGGCTTTTTTTCGATGGGATCGATGCAGAACCCCGACGACCGGCCATAAGTGGTCAGAACGATTTGGTCGTCAGCGGCGGCCCTGACAAAACACAAGCCGCGCTGACCATTGCGGAGTTTGCAAAATCTGGGGCACACATCGCACTGGATGCGGCCATCGTCCAGGGCGTGCCAATAGCGCCCCGGCACTCCAGAAATTTCTTCCCCGGTTTGGTCCATAGTCAGCGATCCCCGCATTTCATTCGTACAGCACCCTTGCTAGGCTGAGCCATGGTCGATCAGCTTGGCCCAAGCGTTCGCGAGACTTTCGTCGCCGGGAGTTTCTATCCAGAGGCCGCGGACGAACTTCGCGCCGCCGTCACGGGCTTTTTGAGCGGCGCCGCCCCCAGCGACCCCAACGTCCCCGCGCCAAAAGCCATTATCGCGCCCCACGCCGGGTACGTCTATTCCGGCGCCATTGCTGGCAGCGCTTATGCCCGGCTGGCTCCGGCGGCCAAGACCATCACCCGGGTGGTGTTGGCGGGGCCGTCACACCGGGTGCCGTTCCAGGGCGTCGCCACCCCCAGCGTTGATGCGTTCGATTCGCCCCTGGGGGCGGTGCGGGTGGACCGCAAGGCCATCGCCCAAATCTCGGCGCTGCCGTTTGTCCACGAATTGGACGAAGCCCACGCCATGGAGCACAGTTTGGAGGTCCACATCCCCTTTTTGCAGGCGGTGCTGGATAACTTCGCCCTGGTGCCACTGGTGGTCGGCGACGCCAGCCCCGAAGACGTGGCGGCAGTGCTGGAGGCCTTGTGGGGTGGGCCGGAAACCTTGTTAGTCGTCTCGTCTGACCTCAGCCATTACAAGGATTACGACACCGCCCGGAAAATGGATGCCCTGACCGGCCGCGCCATCGCCAGCTTGGCCGTGGATGGAGTTTCCGAAGCCGGGGCCTGTGGCCGCCGCCCCATTCGCGGCCTGTTGGCGCTGGCCCGGCGCCGAGGCATGCGGGCGACCATGATCGACCTCCGCAATTCCGGCGATACCGCCGGCCCGAAGGACAGGGTGGTCGGTTACGGATCGTTCGTGTTCGAAATGGGCGCGGTATTGGCCAAAAAATCGCGGGCGACCTTGCTGGACGTTGCCCGGAAAGCGATCCGCGGCGGGGTGGAAAACCGGGCCGAACCACGGCCGTCGGTTTCAGGATATTCGGACGATCTATTGGCCCCCCGGGCGACGTTCGTCACTCTGACCAAGGCCGAAAAACTGCGGGCCTGCATCGGGTCCTTGGTCGCCAGCCAGCCGCTGATAGTCGATGTGGCCCACAACGCCTATCGGGCGGCGTTCAAGGATCCGCGCTTTGCGCCGGTAACCGCCGAGGATCTGGCGGACCTTGACGCGGCGATTTCGGTACTCAGCCCGCCCGTGGAATTGGAGTTCCGCTCCGAATCTGACTTGTTGGCGATGCTGCGGCCCGGGGTCGATGGGGTAATTCTGGCGGCGGGCCAGCGCCGTGGTACATTTCTGCCAGATGTGTGGGAAACCTTGCCGGAACCGGCGGATTTCCTGAAAAGACTGAAGGCGAAGGCCGGGTTATCCGAGGATTATTGGTCGGAAACCCTGAAGGTTTGGCGTTACACGACGGAATCGTTTTCCGAACCCGTTAACCATGCGGTACATTAAGTGGCTGCCACGGCGTTTCTGGTGGCAAATTGTTCCATCCCAATTACCTCAGAGACGAATTTCGACAAAAAGGTTAGCTAATACCGCGAGTGCGTTGATTCAACTAACAAAAAGCCATTGACTTCTTTGATTTCCGGCCCCATCGTGGCCGCGGATTCGAGTGGTTAAGCGGTCCAAGGGGTACGAAATGGGGGATTCCGATGGGGTTTAGGCATCCTGTTCCTAGTGGAAATCCGCGGGCTTCGTTTGCCGCCGCCCTTGCCATCGCAGCTTTGGTCGGCGCGACGTCGGTTTTGGCCGCCCAACCCATCGAATCGGCGCCAGAAACCGGAATTTTTCCCATCGGCATGCAGTTGGCCGCACTCGGGGCCGAAAGTCAAAGCACCTTGCGCACCGTCACCGTCAAAAAGGGCGGAGCCCTGGAGGGCGCCATTCGCGGCGCCGGTGGCAGCCGGGTGGAAGTGGATCTCGCCATTCGCGCCCTGACAAGGCTGTTCAACCCCAGAACGCTGCAGCCGGGTCAGGAAATTGAAGTGCGTTTCGTTACCGAAAACGGGACGAAACGTCTTTGGAGCGTCCGTGTCAAGAAAACTAACTCCACCGGCTATGCCGCGGTGGCGGAAGTCGCGGGAACGTTTTTCGCCCGCAAATACAAGCCCAGTAACGATCTTGATATCCTGCTGCCGGGGCCGTTGGATGTCGCCCCGGGCGGGATTGCTACACGTACTCTCAATGTTGCGCGCGGCCAGACCCTGATGAAGGTCGCCGTGCAATTGGGCGCCAGCCGGGTTGAGGCCGACAAGGCTATCAAGGCCTTGAGCCGCCTGTTCAACCCCCGTAAGTTGCAAATAGGCCAAGAGGTCACCGCGACATTCGGCGAGAATATGCGCCTGCTGGGGCTTTCGGTCGCTGTGGGGGATGGCGAAGTCGCGGCCTTGTTGTTTGACGGCAAGGATTTCGAGCCATTGCGCACGAACGCGGCCCAGCGCGAGCAGTTCTTGGCCGCGGCAGTCGCGGCGTCAAAGGCGACGGCCCCCGGGATTGCCCCCGCGGAAGAGCAAGGCCCGCTGGTCGGGTTCGACCATTTCGCCCAGTCCTTGATCATCACCCGCGGCGACACACTAATCGACGTTGCGGTTGAACTGGGGGCAAGCCAGGGCGAGGCGTTTGAGGCGACAAAGGCACTGAACGCGATTTTCAACGCCCGCAACCTGAAAATTGGCCAGGTCGTCACCGCCACCTTTGGCCGCTCCACCCCCGAAGGGCCGCCGCGATTGCTGGCCTTCTCCGTCGCGGTTTCCGCCAATGCCGAAGCGGCGGCGTTCCTGTCAGAAAGCGGGCGTTATTCATCACGCCAAATGACCAAGGCCGAAAGTGAAGCCCTGGTCGCCGAGTTGGCTGTTCCGGCCGCGGCGGTTGCTCCCCGCCCGGCACCGCCCGCGCCGCCGCCGCCGCCATCCTTTGATTGGGTCGCCACCATCGATCACACGGTCACGGTTCATCCCGGTGACACGCTGATGGAGGCGGTGTTGAGCGCCGGTGCCACGCCAAACGAGGCTCACGAGGCAATTCAGGCCCTGACCAAAATTTTCGACCCACGCCGGCTGATGGTCGGCCAAGACATCCGCATGACCTTTGCCGACGAAGACGTTGCCGGTCCCGGACCCCAGCTGTTGGCCGTGAATGTGGCGGTGGACGTGGACCGTGAGCTGGCCGCCATTCGTTCGGAAAGCGGCGGCTTCGCCCCGTTCGAGATTATCAAGGAGCTCGATCGTCAATACGCCAAGGCCAGCGGCACCATCGACAACAGCCTGTTTTTGGCGGCTGAGCGCGCCGGCGTCCCCAACAACACCTTGATGGAGCTGATCCGCATTTACAGCTGGGATGTGGACTTCCAGCGCGACATCCGCGAAGGCGATCATTTCGAGGTGTTCTTCGAAATTTTGTATGACGAAGACGGCAGCCCGGTCAAAGAGGGCAACATCTTGTATGCCCAATTGACGTTGTCCGGCATCGCGCTGCCCCTGTACCGCTATGAGGACGCCGACGGCATCATTGATTTCTACAACGGCGCCGGCCACAGCGTGCGCAAGGCGTTGTTGCGGACGCCGGTCGATGGCGCGCGGCTGTCGTCTGGGTTTGGCATGCGGCGGCACCCGATCGCCTGGTATTCCCGCATGCACCAGGGCATCGACTTCGCGGCGCCGACCGGCACCCCGATCAAGGCCGCGGGTGACGGGGTGATCGAATCTGCCGGGCGCAACGGCGGCTATGGCAATTACATCCGTATCCGCCACAATTCCGAACACAAGACCGCTTATGCCCACATGAGCCGGTTTGCGTCCGGTATCCGTGTCGGCACCCGGGTTCGCCAGGGCCAGACCATCGGCTATGTGGGCAGCACCGGCGCCTCCACCGGGCCGCACCTGCATTACGAAGTCATGGTCAATAACGCCCATGTCAATCCCATGACCCTGAAGCTGCCCACGGGCCGCAGGCTTGAGGGCCCTGATCTGGCAGTGTTCACCGAAACCCGCTTGCGGGTAGATGGCGAGTGGGCCCGCACCCCCGATTTCGTGGGCGTCCTCGCCGCCGCCGAATAGGCGTTAGTGGAGAACGGCCTGTGCCGGCGGGTTGGCGGCGGCAGGCACGTGCGTTTCGACCTGCTGCCCGTTGATGACCAAGCCTTCCTTGTTGGCCGAGACCTTGGCCGTGCCGCCCTCAGCCAGGGCGCCTTCCAGCACCATGGTGGCCAAGGCGTTTTGCAGGTGCTGTTGGATCACCCGCTTTAGCGGCCGGGCGCCATAGACGGGGTCATACCCCGCGTCCGCCAACCACGCCCGGGCTTTCTTGTCCAGGTCCAGTTCTATCCTGCGCTCCGCCAACAGCGCCCGCACCCGTTCAAGCTGGATATCGACGATACCACCGATGTGGTACCGGTTAAGCCGGTGGAACAGCAAAATTTCGTCCAGGCGGTTGAGGAATTCGGGCCGGAATGTCAAACGCACGACATCCATCACCGCGTCACGGACGACGCCGGAATCTTCGCCCTGGGGTTGGGCCGCCAATAGATCCGAGCCCAAATTCGAGGTCATGATGATGATCGTGTTGCGGAAATCCACGGTGCGCCCGTGGCCATCGGTTAGGCGGCCATCGTCGAGCATTTGCAGGAGTACGTTGAACACATCCGGGTGGGCTTTTTCCACTTCGTCAAACAGCACCACCTGATAGGGGCGCCGGCGCACGGCTTCCGTCAGCGAGCCACCTTCTTCATAGCCCACGTACCCGGGCGGCGCCCCCAGCAGCCGTGACACCGCATGTTTTTCCATGAATTCGGACATGTCGATGCGGACCATGGCACCGTCATCGTTGAACAGGTGACCCGCCAACGCCTTGGTCAGTTCGGTCTTGCCGACGCCTGTGGGGCCCAGAAACAGAAACGAGCCAATGGGGCGGTCATGGTCTTGCAGCCCGGCCCGGGCCCGGCGCACGGCCTGAGACACCGCCTTTAAGGCTTCGGCCTGGCCAACAACGCGCTTGGCCAACGCCTCTTCCATGCCCAACAAGCGTTCCTGTTCGCCGGCCAGCATCTTTTCCACCGGCACCCCGGTCCAGCGCGACACCACGCCGGCGATATCGTCTTCGGTCACCGCTTCTTGCAGCATATGGTCGCCGCCCACGGCCTGGGCCTTTTCCAGGCGTTCTTCCAGGCGCGGAATTTCGCCATAGGTCAGTTCTCCGGCTTTCGCCAAATCGCCCTCCCGCTGCGCCTGTTCCAACTTGATCCGGGCCGCTTCCAAGTCTTCTTTGACCTTTTGCGCCCGCGCCAATTCGTCCTTTTCGACCTGCCAGCGGGCGGTCAATTCGCCGGACCGGCCTTCAAGATCGCTTAGCTCTTCTTCCAGCTTTGACAGGCGCGTTTTCGATGCTTTGTCGGATTCCTTCTTCAACGCTTCGCGCTCGATCTTCAGCTGAATAATCCGGCGGTCCAGCTCGTCAATGGCTTCGGGTTTGGAATCGACTTCGATGCGTTGGCGGCTGGCGGCCTCGTCGATCAAATCTATGGCCTTGTCAGGCAGGAAGCGGTCGGCGACATAGCGCTTGGAAAGGGTCGCGGCGGCGACAATGGCGCCGTCGGTAATGCGCACGCCGTGATGCAGTTCGTACTTTTCCTTGAGGCCGCGCAAAATCGAAATGGTGTCTTCCAATGCCGGTTCCAAAACCATGACCGACTGAAAGCGCCGGGCCAGGGCCGCGTCTTTTTCCACATTTTTGCGGTATTCGTCCAAAGTGGTGGCGCCGACGCAGTGCAGCTCGCCACGGGCCAGGGCCGGTTTCAAAAGGTTGGAGGCGTCCATGGAGCCTTCTCCGGCTCCGGCGCCCACCAACGTGTGCAGTTCGTCGATGAATAGGATGACGTTGCCCTGGGAGGCATCGATTTCGGCCAGCACCGCTTTCAAGCGTTCTTCGAACTCGCCGCGGAATTTTGCGCCGGCGATCAAGGCTCCTAAATCCAGCGCCATCAGCCGTTTGTTGGCCAAGCTTTCGGGCACGTCGCCGTTAACGATGCGCTGGGCTAGGCCCTCGACGATGGCGGTCTTGCCGACTCCGGGCTCGCCGATTAGCACCGGATTGTTTTTGGTGCGCCGGGACAGAACTTGGATCGTGCGGCGGATTTCTTCGTCCCGGCCAATGACCGGATCAAGTTTTCCGTCGCGGGCCGACTGGGTCAGATCCATGGCGTATTTCTTCAGGGCCTCGTAGCCGTCTTCGGCCGATGCGGTGTCCGCGGTGCGGCCCATACGCAAGGCGTCAATGGCGGCGCTCAAAGCGGTCTTGGTGACCCCCGCGTCCTTGAGGATTTTTCGCGACGGCGTGTCTGAAGCGGTGACCAGAGCCAACAGAAGTCGTTCGGCGGTGACAAAACTGTCGCCGGAGACCTTCGCCAACTGTTCGGCGGACTCCAACAACCGCGCGGTTTCCCGGGCCAAATAAACCTGGCCCGCGCCGGGGCCTTCGACCTTTGGCAGCGCGCCTAAGGCGGCCTCGACCTGCTGGAGCGCCTCGGTTGGGCGGCCGCCAGCGGTGGTGATCAGATTAGCCGCCAGGCCCTCGGCATCATCCAGCAGGACTTTCAGGATGTGTTCCGGGGTGAAGTTCTGATGGCCGTTGCGGATCGCCAACCCTTGGGCGGATTCCAGGAAGCCTCGGGTTCGGTTGGTGAATTGTTCCGTTTGCAAATTCATGCTCCAAACAATGGCAGCTCTGGGACCCGCCCCGACCACGGCGGCGCGCCCAACAAAATCCGCAGCATGGTTTCGCGGGCGCCATTTCTGGCCCGAACCACGCGCGGTCTAAATTCTATATTGGCATTTTGCCCACGGCCAACAAGCCCCGGGGCATTCGAGCGACGGACGGTTAGTTGACCGCGGTTTCGTTCTCCACTGGGTCGTCGTCCAGGTCTTCGCCAGTGGAATCGCTGTCCCCGGCCAAGTCGGCTGGGGTTTTCAACATTTCGGGGACCGGGCCGCCGGCGTCGCCCAGAGTTGATTCAGGCCGATCCGCGCCATTGCCGCCGTTGCCGTCTTGGTTGCCTTGAGATTGGGAAACTTGCGCCTGGGCGGATTGTGCCTGGGCCTCTTGGGGTCTGGCATCTTGGCCGCTTCCAGGCGCCCGACCGTTGCCGCGGCTCTCCTGGGCCGCATTCAAAACGCGAAGATAATGTTCAGCGTATTGGAGATAGCCTTCGTAGGCCACGCGATCGCCGGACGATTGGGCGTCCCGGGCCAAGTTCGAATATCGCTCGTAGAGTTGGCTGGCATTGCCCCGCTGCTTGCCGCCGCCGGGGCTGTGGGACTCAATCGAGCGGTTGCCCTGGGGTCCCTTGCGATTGTTCGGCCTGCCGCCGCGCGACCGCTTCGGATTGTTGCCGCGTCTCATGTTTTGATTTTCACGATTCACCACCAAATGAACGTTTGTTCTACCCCCTGTTGACCCCGGACGAAAATCCTCGTTGTGAGGTTTTCCTAGCGATCCGGAAAGTCCCGCGTTGGTCCGGTGCTATGGCGTTGGCACCCTCGCCAATCCGTCTTCAGCACCAAGTTGTCAGCTTTGGAAACCACTGTTTGGCCAGCGCACAAAACCACCGTAGGCCACCTGATTTCCATCTCGGACCCTAGCGGCAAGGTTCAAGGTTTCCAAGTGTTATTCTTTATTCTTAAAATTTCCTTATCCCGGGGTTGCAACGATACAACGCTGGATTCCGGCCAAATCCCGGCGGATTTCGCGCACCTGCAACCGGGCGGCGATCATCAGCCCCGTGACCTCTGCCGCTTGGCCGGCCCCGATTTCGGCAATGAAGGTCCCGGCTGGCGCCAACACCCGCGCCGCAGCGGGGATCAGGGTGCGGTAAGCGCCGAGGCCATCTGGCCCCCCCGACAACGCCGCCCGGGGATCGAAGCGGCTGACCTCTGGCTCCAGGCTCAGGATTTCGCTGTCGCAAATGTAAGGGGGATTGGTCAGGACCAAATCGAAGCCGCGATCACCTAAGGCATCGCCCCAATTACCCACCACGAACGACGCGCGCCGCCCCAGCCCTAGGGTTTTGGCATTTCGTTTTGCCATCAGGGCGGCCCCCGCCAGGCGGTCAACCCCAACGCCGGTGGCAGCGGAAAATTCATGTAGCGCGGCGCACAACAGGCAGCCCGACCCGGTGCCCAGATCCAAAATCCGACGGGGCTCAGCGCCATCGGTGAACACGGCCGCCGCCGCTTCGATCAGGGTTTCGCTATCCGGCCGGGGATCGAGGGTGTCGGGCGAGAGGGCAAATTCCAGGCCCCAAAATTCGCGAACGCCGACGATGCGGGAAACGAGTGCTCGATTTTCCCGGCGGCTCAACAACCCCTGGTACCGGGCCAGATCGGCGCTTGAAAGCGACTTAGACGCATCCAAATTCGCAGAATGAGAGGCCGCCATGGTTAACGCCAGCAGCAACCGCGCATCGCGCCGCGCAGCGGACACTCCGGCGGCCCGCAATAGGCTCGCGCCATGATCCAGGGCCTCGGCCACCGTTCTCGCCCCGGATTTTGATCGCTGTAGATTGTCCAACACGGTCATGAGCTGGCGTGATCCAGCGCCGCCAATTTGGCCGCCTGATCGTCCTCGGTCAGCGCATCAATGAACTCGTCCAGGCCGGGTCCTTCCAGAATCTGGCTGAGCTTGTGGACGGTCAGCCCGATGCGATGATCGGTCACCCGGCCTTGGGGAAAATTGTATGTGCGCACGCGCTCAGAGCGGTCGCCGCTGCCCACCTGCCCCTTGCGCGTTGCCGCCCGCTCCGCATCCAGTTCTGCCCGCTGGCGTTCATACAAACGCGCCAACAACACTTTCATGGCCTTGGCGCGGTTCTTGTGCTGGGATTTTTCGTCCTGCTGGGTCACAACAATACCGGTTTCAAGGTGGGTGATGCGCACCGCGGAATCGGTTGTGTTCACCGATTGGCCGCCGGGGCCACTGGCCCGGTAGACGTCGATCCGCAGATCCTTGTCTTCGACCTGAACGTCCACCTCCATGGCTTCCGGCAGCACGGCGACGGTGGCGGCGCTGGTGTGAATGCGCCCGGACGATTCCGTTTCTGGTACCCGCTGGACCCGGTGAACACCGGATTCAAACTTCATGCGGGCGAACACGCCGGGGCCTGAAATCAAGGCCTGGGCTTCTTTGATTCCGCCCTGTTCTTTTTCGGCGAATGTCAGGGGCTCGAATTTCCATTTTCGCGTTTCCGCGTAGCGCTGGTACATGCGGAACATTTCAGCCGCGAAAAGCCCCGCCTCCTCGCCCCCCGTTCCCGCCCGCACTTCCAAAATGGCATTGCGCGAATCGGCGGCGTCTTTCGGCAACAGCAGCAGCGTCATCGCATGCTCATTTGCCTCCAATCGGATCTTGGCGTCTTCGAATTCGGAGGTCGCCAGTTCGCGCAATTCCGCATCACCGTCCGGGTCGGCGATCAAGTCCGCCAGATCGTGGACTTCTTTGATCAGGTCCTGCAGTTCGCGCACCGCCGCCACCACCGGGGTCAGTTCGGCGTATTCCCGGGCGATCGCCACGAATTCTTGTGACCCTCCGTCCAAAGTCGCCATCTCTTTTTCGATTTGCTGGTGGCGGTTGACGATGGCGGCGAGCTTTTCTTCCGGGATCATTTGCCGTGCCGGTACCTTTTCTTGAGCTCGGCGGCAAGTTCGTCCAGAGCGATGGCCATTTTGTCGCCCGACGCAAAATCCCATATCGCCGCGTTGCCCGTCACCAATTCATCGTCCCCGATCACAACAGCAGCGACGGCCCGGATCTTGTCGGCCCGCCTCAATCGCTTTTTCAAATTTCCCGAAAATCCGAGATCGATTGTGAAGCCTTCTTTCCGCAGTTCGTGGGCGATGCTCTGGGATTTTTTTTCCGCCTCCTCGCCAACTGGGACCAGTGTTATCGGCGGCGGGCCAGGTGCTGGAGCGCCTATCAGCATGGACAACCGCTCAATTCCTGCCGCCCAGCCAATACCAGGAGCTCGCGGACCTCCCATCAGTTCCATCAGCCCGTCGAACCGGCCGCCAGCCACTACGGTGCCTTGGGCACCCAGGCTTGGCGAGATGAACTCAAACGCCGTGTGGGTGTAGTAATCAAGGCCACGCACGAGCCTTTCATCTACTTTGACTCCTCCCACATTGGCAGCGTTCAGCCCCTCCAGCACCGCATCAAAAAATTCTTGCGACTCGGCGTTGCGGGATTCCGCCATCTGGGGTGCACCGTCGATTATCTTGTGGTCGCCCTTGTCCTTGGAATCCAAAATGCGTAGCGGGTTGCGCTCCAGGCGGGCTTTGCTGTCCTCCGACAAATCCGCTTTATGTTCCTCGAAGTACGCCACCAACTTTTTGCGGTATTCGGTGCGGCTTTCCGTGTCGCCCAGCGTGTTGATCAACAGCGTCGTATCTTGCCGGATTTTCAGAGCGTCTAGGATATCGTGGGCTAGCAAAATCGACTCGATATCCGCCTCAGGCCCCGCCACCCCAAGAATTTCCACATCGAATTGGTGGAACTGGCGGCGGCGGCCTTTTTGCGGACGCTCGTACCGAAACGCCGGACCTGACGCGAACAGTTTTTGTGGCAACTGGCTAGCGAGACCATTGGAGATCACAGCCCGGACGATTCCTGCCGTGTGTTCGGGCCGCAGGGAAATATTCCGGCCGCCGCGATCCTCGAAGGAAAACATTTCTTTCGTCACCACATCGGAGGTCTCCCCCAACGTTCGCTGGAAGACCTCGGTGAACTCGAAAATGGGCGTGGCGATTTCCGAGTAGCCGTAACGTTCGGCCCAGTTCTGGGCTGTTTCAACGATGTGGCGGAAGCGGCGTGCTTCTTCCGGCAGGATATCGTGTGTTCCACGAACCGGTTCAGACTTGGCCATATGGCCTACGAGGCGTGACTAAGGGCGGGGGAGGCGCGGGTGTCGGTCTCGGAGCCGGCCTCAATCGCCGCCGCTTTTTCTTCGACCATGGCGACGATGTGATCGACCAATTCGGCGTCGCCAATTTTGTGATCCGCCACCCCGGACACATAGACCAGGTGGGTGCCGTTGCCGCCGCCGGTAAGTCCGATCTGGGTTTCGCGGGCTTCCCCCGGACCGTTCACCACACAGCCCAAAACCGAGACCGTCATGGGCGTGCGGATGTGTGCCAGGCGCGCCTCCAAAATTTGCACCGTGTCGATCACCGGAAAGGCTTCCCGGGCACACGACGGGCAGGCGATGATGGTTACCCCCCGGCGGCGCAGGCCCAAGGATTTTAAAATTTCGAACCCCACCGCGATTTCTTCGACCGGGTCCGCGGACAACGACACTCGGATGGTATCGCCGATGCCTTCCCACAACAGCGCGCCGATGCCGATCGCGGATTTCACAGATCCGCTGACGGCGCCCCCGGCCTCCGTAATTCCCAAATGCAGGGGGTGATCGCAAACGGCGGCTAATTGCCGGTAGGCCGCGACCGCCAAAAAGACGTCCGATGCTTTCACCGCGATTTTGAAGGCGTGGAAATCAGCGTCCTGCAAAATCGCAGCATGATTGAGTGCGCTTTCCACCAATGCCTCCGGGCATGGCTCGCCGTATTTTTCCAGCAGGCCGCGTTCCAGAGAGCCGCCATTGACGCCGATGCGCATGGCGCAGCCATTGGCCTTGGCCGCCCGCACGACCTCCGCCACGCGGTCGGATGATCCAATGTTGCCGGGGTTCAGACGCAAACACGCGGCCCCGGCGTCCGCCGCCTCGATGGCCCGCTCATAGTGGAAATGGATATCGGCGACGATGGGCACCGGCGCGTGACGGACGATTTCCGCCAGGGCCGCCGTGGCTTTCTCGTCCGGACACGACACCCGGACAATATCGGCACCGGCCTCCGCCAGCGCCGCGACCTGGGCGGACGTCGCCCCGGCATCGCCGGTATCGGAGTTGGTCATGGATTGCACCGTGATAGGGGCATCGCCGCCCACGGCCACATCACCGACCATGATTTGCCGGGACTTGCGGCGGTTGATATCGCGGAATGATCGCAGGGTCATGGGCGCGCCCACACGCGGGGGTCGGGGGTCAACCCGCGGACACCGCGCATCGCGGAAAATAGGTTAGCGGTCGCCCGCGAGCAACCGGTCGGGCGCCAACGAAACATTGCGGCGCACCGTGCCCACGAGCCCCAGGGGCGCGATCTGAACACCATCCACCGTAATTTCCAACGCACCGGCATTACCGGTCATCAATATCAGGTCTTCGCGGTCCGGCGCGAGGTATCTGTCTCCGGCGCGCAAAATTCGGGTCAGCAATAATTCACCCGCGGTGCCCGTAATCTGAACCCAGCTATCTTGGCGGGCCAAAATGACCACTCTGCCGGCGACCTCTTCGCCAAAGATTTGTGGGTCCAACCCCGGCAACCCAGCCACTTCAGGCGCCGCCGGTGGCACGGCTGGGGCCGGAATAGCCGCGGCAACCGCCGGCGCCGGAGCCGCTGGTTCAGCGGCGGGGGGAGGAAGCACGGCGACCTCGACTTCTGGCTCAGGCGCGACAACTGGCTCCGGCGCAACCGGCTCCGGCTCCGGCGCGACAACTGGCTCTGGTTCAGGCGCCGCCACGACCGGCGCCTCCGCTGCCACCACGGCTTGGGGCGCGGGCGCCGGGATTGCCGCCGGAGCATTCTCAAGCCCGGCCCCACCCGCAACAACCGCCGCTCGGGCAGCGACCGCGTCCAGGGGCGCCGCGACGGCCGGTTCGGGCGCGGCCAAGGGCACCAGCTGGGGCAAGTCATTCGCGCGTTCAACTTCCGCCAGCGCAGGCAGGGCATCGACGTTTTGCACCGGCGCTGGGTCTGGAAGCACGTCGCCGACCGCGACCTCGCCTGCCGCCAAAGCACCCACCACGTTTGGATCTACAG
>JAKZSO010000157.1:0-8758 GCA_047517625.1 Alphaproteobacteria bacterium | reverse complement strand
CCACGGCACTGCCCGGGGTCATTTTTTCATCGCGAGTGAACAAATGGGCCACAACCACCCCGAACAAAGGCGTCGCCGCATTAAGAATGGACGCCAACCCGCTGGCGATGTGGGTCTGGCCCCACACAATCAACGAAAACGGTGCGGCAATATTGATGAAACCCAGCACCAAATACACCCGCCACACCGGTCCCCGGGGGATTTTGATGCCCATCACCATCATCACGCCCAGCAGCGCCAGGGCGGCGAGACCGACGCGCAGGGTCACTAAGGTAAACGGCGGAAACCCGGTCAGCGCCACCGCGATGAAATAGAACGAGCCGCCCCACAGCACAGAGAGCAGCAGAAAAATAGCCCATTCAACCGGGCCCATGGTCCGGCTGACCGATGGTGTTTTGGACATAGGAATTTAATGTTGGACGGTGCGGCGCGCGGCACTATACGCCCGCCGCCCGGCGGATGCTGCAATAAAAGCTTGTGCGACCGCCCCCTTTCTTTCCTTGGCGTTCATTTTTCACGCGGCGCTGGGCGCGCCACGATCTGCTCCTTTTTTCGAGCGATCAGATTCACGCGGCGCTGGGCGCGCCACGATCTGCTCTACCAAATTTGCGTTTGGCGGAGCATAGAGGCCGGGACCAGGTCGTCGCTGTCTTCCCAGTCCCCGCCGTCTTCCAAGTATTCGCCCGCAGTGCCAAACACCGCCAAGGCGTCGGCCACAGCGGGCGGCACCGCTACCAGCAAATGCATGGGCGCGCCGTCCACCTGCAGCACTTCTGCCTGGTCGATGATGTAGCGCAGCAGCGCTTCGGCGGGGTCATCCATGAACGCGGGCATCCTGGCCAGCAATCATGGCGGGCAGATGACGGCCTCAAGGCGGGCTTGGGGCCAATTCGTGGTATTTAAAGACCTATGGCACACGGATTGGGACGCATTACCGAAGACGCGGAACTGAGCCAGGCCCACGACGTAAAAGCCGTTCGCATGATGGCGCCGTTCTTGTGGCCAAAGGACGACATGGCCTTGCGGGTGCGCTTGGTGATTTCCATCAGCTTGTTGGCGGCAACGGCGGGCATGAACGCCCTGGCTCCGGTGCTGTTCGCCCTGGCGGTGGACCGCCTAACACCGCAGGAAATCTTTGGCGAGGAAGGCGAGGTCATCGGGGTCATCGCCGTGACCGTTTTGCCTTTGTTGATTTTGCTGGGGTATGGCGCGGTGCATTCGTTTGGCAAAGCGTTGAGCGAGATACGCTGGCTGTTGTATGGCCCCATCGAGCAGCGGCTAAAGCGCAACGTCGCCATGACCGTGTTCCGGCATCTACATGAAATGAGCATGCGATTCCACATCGGCCGCAAAACCGGGGCGCTGAGCCGGATCATGGATAACGGCACCCGCGGCGTCGACAATCTACTGATGGCCACGGTGTTCATGATTTTGCCACTGGTCACCGAGATCGTCATCATCTTGGTGGTGCTGTTGGCGTTTTTCGATTTCATATTTACTGCCATCATTCTGGGGACGTTTGTCTTGTACTCCGTGGCTTTAGTCATCGGATCGGAATGGCTGCGCAAACATCAGCGCAAAGCAGTGGTGGAATCCGCCGCCGCCCACGGCAAGGCAGTGGACAGCCTGCTGAACTATGAAACCGTGAAATATTTCGGCAACGAGGATTTCGTCGCCGAGCGCTACGACGACTCCCTGGCCAAAGTAGAGCGCCTGACCATCAAGGCACTGACCTCACGGTCAGTCACCGGGGTAATCCAGGTTTTGATTTTGGGAATCGGCCTGACCGGCATGATTTTGCTGGCGGGAAACCGAATCGTCGCTGGCACCATGGAGGTGTTCGGCTTTGTGCTGGTGAACATGTACATGCTGCAAATCATCCGGCCTCTGGACCGGGTCGGCAACCTGTACCGCAACATCAAACAGTCGTTCGTCGATGTGGAACAGATGATGGGCCTGTTGATGGAAGAGCCAGAGGTCAGCAATGCCCCGGGCGCCGAGCCGTTGGGCGGCGGCGAAGGCAAGGTCGAATTCCGCGACGTGTCGTTCGCCTATGACATCCGCCGGCCGCTGTTGGAGCACGTGTCGTTCACAGTGCCGGCCGGGCGCACGATCGGCATCGTCGGGGCCAGTGGGGGCGGCAAAACCACGTTGGGGCGTTTGTTATTTCGCTTCTATGACCCGTCATCGGGCCAGGTGTTGGTGGACGGCGCCGACTTGCGCGAGGTCCAAGTGGAAACGGTGCGCGCCACCATCGGCGTGGTGCCCCAGGACGCCGTGCTGTTTAACGATTCGCTCCTATACAACATCGCGTTCGGCCAGCCCGACGCCACGAAAGACGATGTCGAGCGCGCGGCCAAGCTCGCACAAATCCACGACTTTGCCGCCGGGTTGCCTGATGGCTACGAAACCGTGGTCGGCGAACGCGGCCTGAAACTTTCCGGCGGCGAAAAGCAGCGGGTGGCCATCGCCCGGGCGATTTTGAAAAACCCGCGCATATTCTTGTTTGACGAGGCCACCTCGGCTTTGGATTCCAAAACCGAGCGGGAGATTCAGAAAAGCCTGCGCGAGGTATCGAAAGACACCACGACGCTGATCATCGCCCACCGGCTTTCAACCGTGGTCCATGCGGACGAGATCTTGGTGTTGGAGAACGGCAAGATGGTGGAGCGCGGCACGCACGATGCGCTCCTGCGCGACGGCGGCACCTATGCCGCATTGTGGACGCGGCAACAGCAAAAGCTGGACTTGGAAGCCGCGGACTAGGCCCGCAGACTTACAGATTGTCCCAGTCGAGGACGGGTTTGGTTTCCATACCTGAAAGCCGCCGGCGCAGCGCCAAGAACCAGATCACCACCAGCGCGATCGCCAATGAAAACCAGGTGATGGCGTAGCCCAAGTGGGCGTTGCGCAGGCCCGGCACGGCGGCATCGCCAAGGGGCCAGCCACCGGGATTGGCGGTGTCGTCAGCGACCACCAAAGCCGGGCGGTAATACATGCCGTGAACGGCGGACATGGCCGCCGGGTCCACCCAGAACCATTCGTTGTTGGCAACGTCGTTGTCGGGCACCGTCCCTTGGACCCCGACAATGTCGTTGCGGACGATGCCGGTGATGGTGACTTCGCCCTCGATCTGGCCTTGGGCCCGGGTGGCCGGGTCGCGCTTGTCGTCGGGCACCCAGCCGCGGTCCACCAACAGCACTAGCCCAAGCTGTTGGAGGACCGGCGTGATGACCCGGTACCCGGAGCGGCCTGACTGGGGCGCATACAAATAAAATTCCTGGTCGTGCTGGAAGACGCCGGTGACGATCACCCGGCGGAAGGACATGCGCTCGACCACCCGGTCAATTCCCGGCAGTTCGACCGGTTCCACATCCAGAGCGGCTTGGCGCCCGGCGATCAGATCGTTTTTCCAAATCAGGCGCTGGACCTGCCATGACCCCAGGCCGATCAGCACCGCCAGCGCCGGCACGACCACCAGGATCGATAGAAAAATGATCGCGGCCCGGCTCATGACTGACCGTCGGTGTCAACGTTTTCGCCGGCGCGGGTGCGGTACTGAGCGGTAAACATCATCGATTTCATCAGCGGCAATAACGCCAACGCCCCACCCAAAATTAGCGGCGTCCACAACCCCATGTGCAGCCAAATGGGCGGCGAATATTTAGCCTCGACCACCAAGGCCAAGCCGACAATGGCAAAGCCGACCACCAGCATGACGAACACCGCGGGGCCGTCGCCGGTGTCCAATTCCCCAAGCTTAACGCCGCAAACATCGCAGTGATCGGTGATTTTTAGGTACCGTGAATAGAGTTTCCCCTTCCCGCAGTTCGGACACTTGAACGTTAGTCCGGCGCGGAAAGGGGAAAGGTCTGGCGCGTCGTGCCCTGTCATCCGGGCCGACGACTGGTCCGTGGCTCAGCCACCATGCACGATGGCGCCGGGCTGGGTCGAAGTCCACCAGTAGACAAAGGTGAACAGGAACAGCCAGACAACGTCGACGAAGTGCCAGTACCAAGCGGCGGCTTCGAAGCCAAAGTGATGGTCGGGTTTAAAGTGACCCCTGTAGGACCGAAACAGGCATACCGACAGGAAGATCGTGCCGATAATTACGTGGGCGCCGTGGAACCCGGTGGCCATAAAGAATGTGGTGCCATAGATGCCGCCGCTTATCGAGAATGGCGCCTCCATGTATTCCAGCGCCTGGAAGCCGGTGAATGCGACGCCCAAGGCAACGGTCACCCACAGCCACATGATCAGGCCGCGGTTATCGCCCTTGCGCAATGCGTGGTGGGCCAAGGTTACGGTGACGCCGGAGCTGAGAAGAATGGCGGTGTTGAGCAGCGGCACGCCAAAGGGATTGAAGAGCTCAATGCCTTCCGGCGGCCAAGCCCCGCCCATCTGCGGCGTGGGATAGATGCTGGCATTGAAGAACGCCCAGAACCAGGCGACGAAGAACATGACCTCCGAGGCAATGAACAACGCCATGCCATAGCGCAAACCGATCTGCACCACGGCGGTATGATCGCCTTGGTGGGTCGCCTCTTGGACCACGTCCCGCCACCACACAAACATGGTGTACAGCATGGCAATAAACCCGATCGGCAGGACCCATGCGGTCACGTCATGCATAAACATGATGAGCCCGCTGGCCATAAGAAAGGCTGCAACCATTGCCAGTGCCGGCCACGGGCTCGGGTCGACCATGTGATAATCATGGGTTACTTCGTGTGTGGTCATGATCTGGCGTCTCCCACCTTTTATTCCGAATTCTTTTGAGAGCAGCGGTGCAGCCGGACTGGCCGTCGAAATGAACAGGACCGTTGCGTTATCTGCGGATTGCCTCAAACAAATTTGGAGATCTCAGGCCTGGGGCACCCAGGTCCGCGTTCTCCTTCAAAACCTCAAAGAATGTATACGAAAGAGTGATTTCAGTCACGTCGTCCAAGTACCGATCGTTCACAATTTCAGGGTCGACAAAGAAAGAAATGCCCATTTCGACCGTTTGACCGGGTGTCAGGACCTGTTCGGTGAAGCAAAAGCACTGAACTTTGCTGAAATACTTGCCCGCCTTGGCTGGCGACACGTTGAAGGTCGCTGTTCCGGTGATGGTGCGCTCGGTGGGGTTGGTGGCAACATAGAACACCAGCTTTTCTTCACCCGCGGCCACCGAAACCTGGCGCTGGGCGGGGCCAAAATCCCAGGGCATGCCGCGGGCGACATTGGCGTCGAATCTGACCGTGATTTGGCGGCCGGCGATGACATGGCCAGGGGCCATGGCGGCAACATTCGTGGCGCCGCCATATCCGGTGACCTGGCAGAACACCCGGTACAGGGGCACCGCGGCAAATGCCGCCCCCACCATACCCAGAGCGGCAAGCCCTGCGATCATGCCCACAGCGCGGTTGCGGGCGGCCGGATCGCGCCCGCGTTCAGCGCCTAAAAGCTGTTCGGCGTCAGCCATTTAAGTCCCCGAGCCGAACCATTGTCACAAGCGCCAGCAATACCACGAATGCCAACAGGCCAAAACCCACCACCCGGTTCTTGTCACGAATTCGTTTTTTTCCGTCAGGCTTGTCGTTCATGCCGCCGCACCTAGGTTCGCCGCCAATCCGCCATCCACCAGCAGCAGCGAAAAGATCAAGAAAAGATACAGGATCGAAAACCCGTACATGCGCCCTGCCCAAGATGTTCCTTGTTCACGCCAAACGGCAACGGCAAATCCCAGGAACACCAAGCCCAATGCCGCCGAGGCAAGGCCAAAAGCGGTGCCGGCCAAATCGATGAACCACGGTGCGACGCCAGCACCTGCCACCAGGACGCTGTAAATGAGCATCTGATTCTTGGTGGCGCGCTCCCCCGCGACAACCGGAAGCATGGGGACTTTTGCCGCCGCGTATTCCTTGGAACGCAGCAACGCCAGCGCCCAGAAATGCGGCGGGGTCCACAGGAAAATAAGGGTGAACAGAACGACCGCCCCAAGGCCGACCTCACCCGTGGTTGCCGCCCAGCCAATCACCGGTGGCATCGCGCCAGCAGCGCCGCCAATGACAATGTTCTGGGGCGTCCGCCGTTTCAGCCACATGGTGTAGACGAAAACGTAAAAGCCGATGGTGCCTGCCAATAGCAGCGCCGACAGCACATTCACCGCAAGCCCCATCAAGGCGACCGAGGCCAACGACAGCGCGACGCCGAACCCCAAAGCATCGGGCCGCGGCACCTTGCCGGACGGGATCGGCCGGCCGGAGGTGCGGTCCATCGTGGCGTCGATGTCGGCGTCGTACCACATGTTAATTGCCCCCGACGCCCCGGCACCGATGGAAATGCACAGGATTGCCACCAATCCCAGCACCCAGTGAATGGTCCCGGGTGCGACGATCATGCCGGTCAGGCCGGTGAATACCACCAAGCTCATTACCCTGGGTTTCAGCAGCGACACATAGTCGGCCACTACTGAATTGCCGATCCATCCTGCATCGGTTTTGTCGTGGCTGTTGTCGTGATCGAGTCCGGTCTGGGTCATGATTATGGCTAGCCGTTTTTCGGTACGATTTTCATTGTTTGATTTGAGGATCCTAGTGCTCGCCCACGAGCGAAAACTCCACCACAGGATATAGCCAAACCAACGGCTTCCGGCAATCCAGATAACGCCAATTTCAACAGATTGGGACAAGGATTAGCCGCCCCGGCGGCCCGAGCGTGGTATGGTAATTTCGCTGCTTCGCACTAAGTGTGTATCAGCGCCGGGCCCAAGCTGCCCCCCCCCGGGGGGGGGCCATGAAGGGAATGAATTAGATGTCTGATTCCGCCAAAGCCGAAGATCTCTTTTTTCGCCGCGCCGGTTTGGACCGGGGCCGGGTGGAATCCATCGTCGATACTTCTTTGAAGGATACCGATGATGGCGAAATGTTCCTGGAATACCGCCAGTCCGAAAGCTTTATGTGGGATGACGGCAGGCTAAAGTCAGCGTCCTTCGATACCTCCCAAGGATTTGGCATCCGCGCCGTGGTTGGCGAATCCACCGGCTACGCGCACGCATCCGAATTATCGGAAGCGGCAATGCGGCGCTCGGCGGCAGCGATCGAAGCAGTGAAATCCGGCCACGACGGCAGCTACGCAGACAACCCCGCCGGGACCAACCAGTTCCAATACAGCGACGACAATCCACTGGATGAAATTCCCTTCGCCGACAAAGTCGCCCTGTTGGAAAAGATCGACGCCTATGCCCGGGAAAAAGACAGCCGGGTGCGCCAAGTGTCGGCGTCGCTGCTGGCGTCGTGGCAGGTGGTGGAGATTATTCGGGCCGGTGGGCTCAGAGTTGGCGACATTCGCCCCTTGGTGCGGCTAAATGTGCAGGTGGTTGTCGGTGATGGCGAGCGCCAGGAATCCGGAAGCTACGGTGCGGGTGGCCGCGCCGCCTATCAAGACTACATCAACACCGAGGCCTGGCAGGCGGATGTGGACGAAGCCCTGCGCCAAGCTGTGGTGAACTTGGATGCGGTTCCCGCTCCGGCGGGTGAAATGCAGGTAGTCCTGGGGCCGGGTTGGCCGGGAATTTTGTTGCACGAGGCGATTGGCCACGGCTTGGAAGGGGACTTCAATCGCAAAAAAACGAGCGCGTTCGCCGGCCTGATGGGCCAGCGCATTGCCTCTCCCGGTGTCACCGTCGTCGACGACGGCACGCTTTCAAATCGCCGGGGATCGTTGAGCGTCGACGACGAAGGGACGCCCACCCAACGCACGGTGTTGATCGAAGACGGAATTCTAAAGGGCTACATGCAAGACCGCATGAACGCCCGGCTGATGGGCGCCGCCCCAACCGGCAACGGCCGCCGCCAAAGTTATGCGCATTCCCCCATGCCCCGCATGACCAACACCATGATGGAAAACGGCGACCGCGACCCAGACGAAATCTTGGCCGGCGTCAAAGACGGCGTCTACGCAACGTCGTTCGGCGGCGGTCAGGTGGACATTACTTCGGGCAAATTCGTTTTCAGTTGCACCGAAGCGTATCTCATCAAGGACGGCAAAATTGGCGCTCCGGTCAAAGGCGCGACGCTGATCGGAAACGGCCCGGATGTCCTGACCCGGGTTTCCGCCCTCGGCAACGACACCGAATTGGATTCCGGCATCGGCACTTGCGGCAAAAATGGCCAGGGGGTTCCGGTGGGCGTGGGCCAACCGACCATGCTCATCGATGGGCTCACGGTGGGCGGCACCAGCGCCATGAAAGGCGGCGCCGCCTCGCAGCTTTCGTAATAAGGGGGTTTAGCTGACCGTGGGCGGAGCCTCGTGGGTGTGGTGCGGCGCCGGTGACGGCACCGACCATTCCAGAGTTGTCGCACCCTCGCCCCAGTAGTTCGGTTCCAGCTTTTCGCCAGATTTGAACGTTCTGTACACGATGTACAAGAAGAACAAGGCGGCGGAGAAGGAAATGTAGGCGCCCATTGACGAGATCAAATTCCATCCAGCGAAGGCATCGGGGTAATCGGCGATCCGTCGCGGCATGCCCGCCAACCCTGAGAAATGCATCGGGAAGAAGGTCAAATTCACGCCAACCATGGTGATCCAGAAATGCCACTTGCCCAGTATTTCCGGATACTGGCGGCCGGTCATCTTGCCGACCCAGTAATAGAAACCGGCAAAAATGCCGAACATCGCGCCCATGGACATCACATAGTGGAAGTGACCAACGACGTAATAGGTGTCGTGGAAGGCAGTGGTCAGGCCCGAATTCGCCAGCACCACACCGGTCACG
>JAKZSO010000156.1:0-22450 GCA_047517625.1 Alphaproteobacteria bacterium | reverse complement strand
GTCGGGATCGCTGGACGCCACCTTGACCGTGCCATCGTCGTCGATGTCGATCTTGGCGCCGGTTATTTCGGTGATTTCACGGATCACCTTGCCGCCGGTGCCGATGATTTCGCGGATCTTGTCCTTGGGCACCGAGATCGTGGTGATGCGGGGCGCGGTCGCCGCCACATCATCCCGGGCGTGATCCAATGCCTTGGTCATCTCGCCGAGGATATGCAGTCGGCCTTCCTTGGCTTGGCCCAAGGCCTTGTCCATGATTTCCGCTGTGATCCCAGCGATTTTGATATCCATTTGCAGGGACGTGACGCCTTCGGACGTGCCCGCCACCTTGAAGTCCATGTCGCCAAGGTGATCTTCGTCCCCCAGAATATCGGATAAGATGGCGTAGTCGTCCTCCTCCAGAATCAACCCCATGGCAATACCGGCCACGGGGCGGCCGATGGGGACACCAGCGTCCATCAACGCCAGCGAAGTGCCGCAGACGGTGGCCATGGAGGACGAGCCGTTCGATTCGGTAATTTCAGACACGATCCGCACTGTGTAGGGAAAATCCTCCGCACTCGGCATCAGCGGATGCATGGCCCGCCACGCCAGTTTGCCGTGGCCGATTTCCCGCCTGCCGGGGTTGCGCATGAACGAGGCTTCGCCCACCGAGTAGGGCGGGAAGTTGTAGTGCAGCATAAATGTTTCACGGTATTCACCGGCCAAGGCGTCGACGATCTGTTCGTCGCGGCCGGTGCCCAGGGTGGTCACCACCAACGCCTGGGTTTCACCCCGGGTGAACAGGGCGGAGCCATGGGCCCGGGGCAGGATGCCGACTTCGGCGCTGATCGGCCGCACGGTCGTGGTGTTGCGGCCATCGATGCGTTCGCCTGTCTTTAGGATATTGCCGCGAACGATGGATTTCTCCAAACTCTTGAACGCGCCACCGGCGTTGGCAGCCAAGGTTTCGTCGCCGCCGTCGGCGATTTGCGCCATGACCTTGGTCCGCACCGCGTCGACTTTGTCCGTCCTGGCCTGTTTGGATTTTTCAGAATAAGCGGCGCGGAGATCGGATTCCGCCATTTTGGCGACGGAGGTCTTGGCATCGTCGACGCCTACTTGTTCAGCCACTTCCCACGGATCCTTGGCGCAGGCTTCGGCCAAATCGACGATCATTTCGATCACTTGGCGGCAGGCCTCGTGGCCAAACATGACCGCGTCGAGCATCTGTTTCTCGGACAATTCCTTGGCTTCGGATTCCACCATCAGCACGCTGTCGCCGGTGCCAGCCATGACCAAATCCAAATCTGACTCTGCCATGGCGTCCGCCACAGGATTCAATACGAACGCGCCGTCGATGAAGCCGACCCGGGCGCCGCCGATGGGACCCATGAAGGGGATTCCCGACAGGGTCAGGGCCGCGGACGCGCCCACCAGGGCGACGATGTCTGGATCATTTTCAAAGTCGTGGGTCAAAACGGTGCAGATCACCTGGGTTTCATTGCGGAAACCCTTGGCGAACAAGGGCCGGATCGGCCGGTCAATCAGGCGTGAGGTCAGGGTTTCTTTTTCCGCGGGACGACCTTCGCGCTTGAAGAACCCACCGGGGATCTTGCCGGCGGCAAACGTCTTTTCCTGATAATTCACGGTCAGCGGGAAAAAATCGATTCCCTCCTTTGGCGTCTTTTGGGCCACGGCGGTGCACAACACGGTGGTGTCGCCATAGGTAACCATCACGGCGGCATCAGCCTGGCGGGCAACCTTGCCCGTTTCCATGACGAGCGTGCGCCCGCCCCATTCAATTTCGCGTCTATGTACGTCGAACATCTTTGTCGCTTGTGTCATTCTTTATTTCCATTCCGGCCGCCCATGCGGCCTTTCACAATCTGGCCGCCCATGCGGCCTTTCACTTTTGCCGCCCATGCGGCCTTTCACTTTTGCCGCCCATGCGGCCTTTTCACTGCCCATGCGGCTTTCGTTTAATCGCTGCCCAAGCAGCATTGCCAATTCGCTGCCCGCCCATGCGGTCAGGGTTTATCCTGTCGAAGTCGCTTAGATTGCCAACCACAAAAAGCCGACACGGCGGCGTCGAAGTTAAGCATTCTGTCGGGCATCGTTGTGTGGAGCCGCCGTGAGGCCCAAGACTACTTGCGTAACCCCAGAGCCTTGATCAGCGCCTCGTACCGTTTGAAATCCTGGCGTTTCAAATAATCCAACAGCTTGCGCCGGGTGCTAATCATTTTCAGCAGCCCGCGCCGCGAGTGGCGGTCCTTGGCATGTTCTTTAAAATGGTCCGTAAGATTGCGGATCCGTTCGCTTAGAATCGCGACCTGGACGTCGGCGGAACCCGTGTCGCCCTTGGCAATGGCATAGGTCGCAATCAGCTCTTGTTTGCGTTCAGCGGTTATCGACATCTGCTCCTCAAAAAAATTGCTCGATCTTGTCAGGTCAAAAATTGAAAACACGCACGGCCCGGACCTCACCGTCCTCGACATTGGCGAGAGCAATGGGTGTCCGCTGGCCATGGCACACACAGCACCGGGATCGGCGGTTGGTACCCGTACCATTTGGCCCGCCCGCAGACGTTGCGCTTGGGGCCCGGTTAAATCGAGCGCCGGGATGTCGGCCAGCGCCAATTCAACCGGATGCAGGTATCCGTCCGGCGCGGCACTATGCACGACTTCCTCTAGGCGTTCCAGGGAAATTGCCGCCTTTTCGGTCATGGCGCCGACGGCCAATCGGCGCATGGCAGCCACATGACCCAAGGTGCCCAATTTCACGGCCAAATCCCGGGCCAGGGCTCTGATATAAGTCCCTTTTCCGCACTCCACCAGGAATTCCGCCGTGTCCGGGGTGGGCGAGGCGAGCCATTCAAAGCGGTCAATGCGAACGCGGCGGGGCGTCATTACCGGAGCATTGCCGTCCCGGGACAGGGCATAGGCGCGCTTGCCATCCACTTTGATTGCAGAATAGGCGGGCGGGGTTTGGTCGATGTCGCCGGTGAAGTCCCCTAAGGCCGCCTCGATTTCAGCCGCGCCGGGCCGCACCGCAGACTGTGCCACCACCCCGCCTTCGCCGTCGTCGGTTTGTGTTGCCTGGCCCCAACGCACAGCGAACGCGTAGACCTTTACGCCGTCTTGAATATAAGAAACTGTTTTCGTCGCTTCGCCCAAGGCGACCGGCAGCACCCCGGTGGCCAAGGGGTCCAAGGTTCCGCCGTGGCCAGCCTTTGCCGCCCCGGTAATATGCCGCACCCGCGCCACCGCCCAGGCCGACGACCGGCCCAGGGGCTTGTCCAAAATCACCCAGCCGTGGATGGGTTTGCCTTTGCGTTTACGCGCCATCGTCGGGCCCGGCATTTTCCTTGGGGTCGTTGGCGATCAAATCCCGGGCCACGTCGGGACTGCGCAACAAATCGTCCAGGTGTTCCGTGGCGCCAAACGTTTTGTCGATGGCAAACGACAAATGCGGGCTGCGGCGCAAATGCACCGCCTGGTTTACCCGGCCCCGCAGATAAGGCGCCGACCGGGTCAATGCTTTGATGAGCTCGGCTTCTTGGGCCGCATCCATGCGCTCGCCCAAGGGGATGACAAAGGCAGTGGCGTTGGCCAAGTCGGGGGAGGCCTGAACCTCGGTGACGGTGATCGAACGTCCGGCCAAGACCGGATCGCGTAATTCGCCGCGGGTGAAAACTTCAGACAATGCATGGCGAATTTCTTCGCCGACGCGTAATTGGCGCTGACTGGGCGGCTTAGCTGATGGGCGCTGACCAGGCGCCTTGCGCGGGTGCCGGGTCATGGCAAATTCCTCGGGTCTAGTCGGCTAGGGTGCGGGCGATTTTTTCGATTTCGAAGGCCTCGATCACATCGCCCGCCTGCAAGTCCTGGTAGCGCAAGAAAGACATGCCGCATTCCATTCCCGCCTTGACTTCATCGGCGTCGTCTTTGAACCGTTTGAGCGTGGCCAAATCGCCTTCGTGGATCACCACATCATCCCGCAGCAGCCGTACCTTGGCGCCCCGGCGCATGACCCCGTCGGTGACCCGGCAGCCCGCGATTTTTCCGACCTTCGAGACATTGAAAACTTCCAGAATTTCGGCGTTGCCCAACATGGTTTCGCGAATGGTCGGCGCCAACATGCCGGTCAGGACCCCGGTGAAGTCTTCGATGATTTCGTAGATCACCGAATAATAGCGAACGTCGATGCCGTCACGCTTGGCCAACTGCCTTGCTTGTGAATTGGCGCGGACGTTGAAGCCAAAGATCACCGCCCCGACGGCCCCCGCCAGACTGACGTCTGATTCATTGATGCCGCCCACCGCGCCGTGGACCACCCGGACCTTGACTTCGTCGGTGGACAGTTTGGTGGCGGCGCCGATGATGGCTTCCAGAGAGCCTTGGACATCGGCCTTAATCAGCACCGTGAACTCCGACGCCTCGCCGTCTTTGATCCGTTCGAAAATCTGATCCAGGCTGGCGCGGTCCGCCCCTTGGGCCTCGGTCCGCGTGCGCCGCCGCCGGTATTCGGCAATCTCCCTGGCCTTTGCTTCGTTGGCAACCACCAGAAAGCCGTCGCCGGCTTCCGGGGCCCCGGTCAGGCCCAAGATTTCCACCGGCATTGATGGCCCGGCTTCGGTGATTTTCTTGCCGTGCTCGTCGATCATCGCCCGCACCCGGCCCCATTGGCCGCCCGTTACAAAGGTGTCACCCACGCGCAGAGTGCCGCGTTTGACCAACACAGTTGCCACCGGACCACGGCCGGTATCGACCCGGGCTTCCACGACCGCGCCTTCGGCGGCGCGGTCCGGGTTGGCTTTCAATTCCAGCAGGTCAGCCTGCAGCAAAATGGCTTCTTCCAGCTTGTCGAGATTGCGGCTTTCCTTGGCCGAAACTTCCACCGTCAAAATGTCGCCACCCATTTCTTCGACCACCAGTTCGTGCTGCAGCAAATCCTGGCGCACGCGATTGGGATCGGACCCGGGCAGATCGATCTTGTTGATGGCGACGATGACCGGAACCTCGGCCTCCTTGGCGTGGTGGATGGCCTCGACCGTTTGCGGCATCAGGCTGTCGTCGGCGGCCACCACCAGCACAACGATGTCGGTGACCATGGCCCCGCGCTGGCGCATGGAGGTGAACGCCTCGTGGCCCGGGGTGTCCAAAAAGGTGATTTTGGCGCCGCCCGAAACTTCGACCTGATAGGCGCCGATGTGTTGGGTAATTCCGCCGGCCTCGCCCGCCGCTACATCGGTCTTGCGCAGGGCGTCCAGCAACGACGTTTTACCGTGATCCACATGGCCCATGACGGTAACGATCGGCGCCCGGGGAACCAAGGATTCCGGGGAATCTTCGTCGCCCTCGATGCCGATTTCGACGTCCGATTCCGCCACCCGTGTTAATTTGTGGCCGAACTCGGAAACAATCAGCTCCGCCGTATCGGCGTCGACATCGGAGCTCGGCGTCGCCATCACCCCCATGTGCATCAGCGCCTTGACGACATCGACCGAGCGTTCGGCCATGCGGTTGGCCAATTCCTGGACGGTAATGTTTTCTGGCACCACGACTTCGCGGACGATTTTTTCCGGTTCGGCACCCGCCAACGCCCGTTTTTCGCGTTCCCGGGCCCGGCGTACCGATGACAGACTGCGGACCCGCTCTTCATCGTTCAGCGCTTGCGAAACCGTCAGCCGCCCACCCCGCCGCCGGGCTTGGCCGCCAGATTTGCGGGCGCCCGGACGCCGGGGCTCCAGTGGCCGTCCGCGCCGGGGTTTGCCAGAGTCGGCGGGCTCTTCGGTGACCGCCGCTTCGCTCAGGCGCTTTGCCGCGGTTTGCTCGCCCTTAACCCGAGCTTTTTCCTCCTCCCTCTTGCGGGACTCTTCCTCGGTGATGCGGCGTTCAGCCTCGGCCCTCTCGCGTTCCGCCCGGGCGGTTTCGGCTTGTTCAATCTTGGCCGCTTCGTCGGCCTGGCGGCGGACATCTTCGTTATATTGGCGGGCGCCATCCAGGGCCTTGGCCCGGGCCGCTTTTTCATCCGTCGTCAGGGTTTTTAGCACCACCCGGCCACGTCCTGGACGCGGTTGATCGGATCCCGGCGCAGGGGGTGCGACCGCCGGGGTTGACTGTTCGGGCCTTGGGGCAGCCCCAGGATCCGCCAAAGCCGGTGCCGCAGCCGCCGCGGTTGGCGCCGCGCCGGGCGCAGCGCCTGGGGCATTGGCCAGAACACGCTTTTTCTTGACTTCCACAGTGACCGCCTTGGTGCGGCCGCGGGAGAAACTTTGGCGGACCTGGCCGGAACCAACCGTTTTTTTCAATTCCAGGCGTTGCGGGCCCTTCAGGGTCAGCTTGCCGTCGTCCGGATTCTTGGTTTCGCTCATTCTTTACAGTCTCTCGGCCACTCGAAAATTTCGCCGCAACGCCCGCTACCGGTCCCGCCGCCGGTGGTTTTTAGCTGGCTACGATCACGGCTTGGGGGCTCCGGAACCCCTGCAATCGCGCGTTCTCGCTGAGGAAACGCTGGGCCAGGGCACCGGCAGCAAGGGCAGCATGTACCACATTTTCGCGTCCCAGGGATAAACTCAATTCCGCGATAGTCAGGGTGTCGGCAACGGTTGCTGCCCCGGGGATCCCCCGCAGCTTGTCGCGGCCACCGTCGGCGCCGTCCGACGCGGCAATCAACACCGCGGCGCGGCCAGACGCCACGGCCGCACGCACCTTTTCAAACCCCGTGACTGCCTGGCCGGCACGCCGCGCCAGGCCCAGCAAGTCACCGCATCGCCTTGCCAAGCCGGCTTCTACCTTGGCGCTTAAGGTATCGTCGGCCTTGACCTTTGACCGCGCCGCCCGGGCAAACAGGTTGTTGGCCACCGCGTTTGAAACCAACCCGGCGTCGGCGGTCACCCACAGACCGCGGCCGGGCAGCACCGCCAAAATGTCCGGCACCACCGCCCCGTCGGGATCGACAACAAATCTGACAAGTTTGTCGGTGGCCAAGGTTGCGCCCGTGGCAATGCACCGCCTGATCCGGGTTTCAGCCGCCACCGGGCTGCCGGGCGCGGCCCGCCTAGGCCTGGCTTGTTCCGTCTTCGCCGGTGGCGGGATCCGCCGCTTCGCCCTCTGTCTCGGCCCCGGCGGTTTCTTCGTCTTCGAACCAGTGGGCCCGGGCGGCCATAATCACGTCATTGGCGGCGGCCACGGTCATGCCGGCGCCAGGGATCAGGTCCAGCAGCTCGTCACTGGCCAAGTCAGCCAGATCATCCAGTTCCTTGACGCCGTTTTCGCCCAGTGTGACCAGAATGGCCGGGGACAGCCCGTCGACGGCCGCCAATTCGTCGGTGACCCCCATTTCCTTGCGCAGGCCGTCCATGCGTTTGGCCTCGGCTCCCAGATAGGCCCGGGCGCGGTTGCCGAGCTCTTCGGCGATTTCCGTCTCGAAGCCTTCGATGGCGGCCAGCTCATCGGTGGGGACAAAGGCCACCTCTTCGATGGTTGAGAACCCTTCCGTGACAATCAACTGGGCCAGCAATTCGTCCACGTCCAGGATCGATACGAACAATTCGGTGCGCACGCGGAACTCTTCCTGGCGGCGTTCGGATTCCTCCGCTTCAGTGAGAATGTCGATGTCCCATTCGGTCAGTTGGGACGCCAGCCGCACGTTCTGGCCGCGGCGGCCAATGGCCAGGCTGAGCTGATCGTCGGGGACCACCACTTCAATGCGCTGGGCCTCTTCGTCGAGCACCACCTTGGCGATTTCAGCCGGTGCCAAGGCGTTGACGATGAACGTGGCGGGGTCCGGAGACCATTGATTAATATCGATTTTTTCCCCCTGGAGCTCGTTAACCACGGCCTGGACGCGGCTCCCGCGCATACCGACGCACGCCCCCACGGGATCGATAGCGGTGTCGTTGGACAGCACCGCGATCTTGGCCCGGCTGCCCGGGTCCCGGGCGACGGCGCGGATTTCGATGATGCCGTCGTACAATTCGGGGACCTCTTGGCGGAACAACTGGATCATGAATTGGGGGTGGGTCCGGGACAGGAAAATCTGCGGCCCCCGGGGTTCCCGGCGCACGTCGTAAATATAGGCGCGGATGCGATCGCCCTGGCGGAACGATTCCCGCGGCAGCATGTCGTCGCGCCGCACAATGGCTTCGGCCCGGCCCAAATCGACCACGACATTGCCGTAGTCCACGCGCTTCACCAGACCCTTGGCCATTTCGGCGATGCGGTCCTTGTATTCTTCGTACTGGCGTTCGCGCTCGGCCTCGCGGACCTTTTGCACGATGACCTGTTTGGCGGTCTGGGCGGCGATACGGCCGTAATCCACCGGCGGCAAAGGTTCCGCCAAAATGTCGCCGATCTGGGCGTCCGGATTATGCTCGGCCGCCGAGGACAGCAGAATCTGGGTGGACTCGTTTTCGATGTCTTCCACCACCTCCAGGCACCGGAAAATGCGAATTTCCCCCGATTTTGCATCAATTTCGGCGCGAATATCGTGTTCGTGGCCGTATTTGGAGCGCGCGGCTTTTTGGATCGCCTCTTCCATAGCCTCGATCACGGTTTCCCGCTCGATGCTTTTGTCCCGCGCCACGGCATCGGCGATTTGCAGCAGCTCCATGCGGTTCCAGCTGGTGGCGCTCGCCGGTGAATTGGATTTCATCGTTATTTCCTCATTCCTTGGAACAAGATCATGAGCGGTCCGAAGAGCCCCTAATCAAATCGTCGGTCAGGACCAGCTTGGCCCCGGCCATATTGTCGAACGGAATTTCGTATTCCCGTTGTTCGCCGCCTTTGCCGGCAATCCGGATGCGCGCGGCCTGGTCCGTCGCCCCAACCAGTTCACCCCGAAATTTGCGCCGCCCGTCGATCATTTGGGTGGCTTCGATCTTGGTCTCTTGCCCCACGAACCGTTCAAAATCCTCGGGTTCCACCAGGGGCCGGTCAAGGCCCGGCGACGACACCTCCAACACATAGTCGCGATCGATGGGGTCGGCCCCGTCTAAAACCCTTGAAACCCGGCGGCTAACCTCCGCGCAGCCATCCACCGTCATGGCTTCCCCCGACGCCGGCTCGGCCATGATCTGCAAATTCGGCGGGCTGCCGGACCCCAATTGCAGACGCACCAAGCGGTACCCCAAATCGGCCAAAGCGGGCGCGATCAGCGTTTGAAGCGTCCTGTGTGTTGATCCAATCACGGGTGGTGTTCCACAAAAAAATGGTTCGGCCGGGCCGAGAATAAAAAAAGCAGGCCGGCGGCCCACTTGGTGTTGGTTGGTTTGGCTGGTCGCGATCGCCAATGTTCCCCTTGGATATAGAGCATGATTGGACCAAATGGAACCATTTGACCGGAATTGTTTTTCGTCGTGGAATCAATGCGAATCGCTGCTCCGCAGCACTGGCGCTTGTGATGGCGATGCGGCACATCGGCGAGGAAGCGCCGGTGCTGCGGAGCAGCGATTCACAACCACGCCACGGCGGGAAAGAACCCGGCCTCCGTTAGGGCCAATCGGCTTCATTTGGTCAACTCGTGCTCTTGAGCCTTGGCGGTCGACCGCGAGGATTATCTAGCGGGCCAGGCGCACAAAGGTGAAGTATGAAATCTCCAGGCCCTTGGCCGCGGCCGTTGTTTCGTACCGGGTTTGGGGCCAATCGTCTGGCCGTTGGCGCCAATCGGACGCGGTTTCGGCGACCCAAGCGAAATCCTTATGATCCAGGAATCGCCGCAAGCTCCAGGCGCAGTAGCCGGAATGGTCCGAGGCAAAACGCACCTCGGCGCCGTCCCGCAGAACACGCGCCAAGCCGTCCAGTGTATCAGCGCCGACAAAACGCCGTTTGTGGTGACGGGTTTTGGGCCAGGGATCGGGAAACAGTAGGAACAGCCGGCTGATGCTCGCCGGGGCCAAGGCGCTGAGCAAATCCCTGGCGTCGGCGTCGGCGATGCGAATATTGGTTAAACCGCGTGACTGGATATGGGCGAGCAGGCTGGCGATGCCGTTGACGAAGCGCTCGCAACCGATAAAGCGGATTTCGGGGTTCGCCTGGGCCAGATCCGCTAAATGCTCACCGCCACCGAAGCCGATTTCCAACCACGCCTGCGGCGAGCCGGTGTTCTTAAACGCCGGAAACAGCTTGGCTACGTCGATGCCGGGGTCCACGTGCACAGCCAGCTCCGGCAACAGATCATCGATCAGAGCCTGGCGTCCGGGGCGCAGACGGCGGCCATGGCGGCGACCGAAAAAACCGCGGTCCGCCCTGTGATCGTTCATTTGGGAGGGCGCTTTGGTTACCCCACCGCTGACTTTAGGGCGTCCACCAAGTCGGTGCGTTCCCACGAAAAGCCGCCGTCGGCCTCTGGCGCTCTGCCGAAATGGCCATACGCTGCGGTGCGGGCGTAGATGGGCCGCGACAACGACAAATGTTCACGAATACCACGGGGCGACAAATCCATGCACTGGATCAACGCCTTGGCCACATGGTCATCGTCCACCGTTGCGGTCTCAAAGGTGTCCACATAAAGGGCCAGAGGTTTGGAAACGCCGATCGCGTAGGCGAGCTGAATTGTGCAGCCGTCGGCGATGCCCGCGGCAACCACGTTTTTGGCCAAATAGCGCGCCGCATACGCCGCCGAGCGGTCGACCTTGGTGGGGTCTTTGCCGGAAAACGCGCCGCCGCCGTGGGGGGCCGCGCCGCCATAGGTATCGACAATGATTTTGCGGCCGGTCAGCCCGGTGTCACCGTCGGGCCCGCCAATCTCGAAATTTCCAGTCGGGTTCACATAGAATTCGTCCTCCGGGCACATCCACCCGTCAGGCAAGACGTTTTCGACGTGGGGCCGGACAATTTCACGGATTTCGTCCTGGGAGACGCCCTTGGCATGTTGGGTCGAGACAACCACGGTCGTCGCACCCACCGGCACACCGTTTTCATAGCGCAGAGTGACCTGGCTTTTCGAGTCCGGCTCCAAATGGGGCTCCGCCCCGGAATGCCGCGCTTCGGCCAGTGATTTAAGAATTTCGTGCGAATAATAAATCGGTGCGGGCATCAATACGCCGGTTTCGCGGCAGGCATAACCAAACATGATGCCCTGGTCGCCAGCGCCTTCGTCCTTATTGCCCGACGCGTCCACGCCCTGGGCGATGTCGGCGGATTGCGCATGAACGTAATCTTCGACCGTCAAATCCCGCAGGTTAAAGCCGTCCTGATCGTAGCCGACTTCCTTCACGGCCTTACGGGCGATTTCTTCCCGCAGCACTTTGTCGATTTCGCTCGGGCCCCGCACTTCGCCGGACAGCACCACGCGGTTGGTGGTGGTCAGAGTTTCGACCGCCACTCGAGAATGGGGGTCAGCAGTCAAGTATGCGTCGACGATCGCATCGGAAATACGATCACACAGTTTGTCCGGATGTCCTTCGGACACCGATTCGCTGGTAAACAAATAACCGGATCTGGCCACGGGGTGCTCCTGGCTCTGGTGACGGCGCCGTTAACAACGCCCTGGGCGGAAAGCGCCAGCCCGGCGCTCTTTGGTGAAGCGCCAGCCCGGCGCTCTAATGCAAGTCTCCTGGATTTCCGGCCCGACAGACGGTTGCCCCGGGGGCATGGATCCCGCCGACCTTGTTGCAAGGAAATTTGGGCTGGTCAAGGGAAATGGCCAGTGGGGCAGACGGGCCGGCGCCAGCGAAAGACCGCAAATGGCGTTGTGAAACGATTGGATAACGGGCGACGATTTGCCGCGCAACCCAAGCAACCCGGAATTGGTGGCCTGTTAGTTGTCCGTGTCGGCGCCGGACCGGCCCAAAGCCTTGGTCAGGTCGAACATCCGCCGGCGCACTGCCGGGTCGGTGATCTTGTAATACGCCCGCACCAGTTCCAAGGTTTCGCGCCGGGCAAGATTGCCTTGCTCGAACGTCGCCGCGGGGCCTTCGGCCAATCCCGGAATTCCGTTGCCCGCATCCGACGGCATGTCGTCGAAGAAAAACGACACCGGCACATCAAGGACGCGCGTAAATTGGAACAACCGGCTGGCGCCAATTCGGTTCGCACCACGTTCGTACTTTTGGATCTGCTGGAAGGTCAGGCCAACCGCCCGCGCCAGCTTTTCCTGGCTCATCCCCAATAGAGTTCTGCGCAACCGCACCCGGCTGCCCACGTGAACATCAATAGGGTTGGGCTTGCCCTTCCCGCCTCGTTTGCGTGTTCCGTCGCTGCCGCTATCCGCCACGCTCGTCACTCCTTTGTGTCACTATTGATTTACAACTCTGGCCTCGGGCAGCCGCCTTGCCGGCCAATCTGCCGACGCGCTCATTCGTCTGTTGATATAGGACCGGTTGATTGCAGGTCAACAGATTTCTACCCCGAATTCAAACTTACCATAGATAATTACCCGGTAGAAATCACATTTCCAGTAATGGTTAAGAAACTGGAATAATGATTATTTGCCATCTCCACGAGCATGATTGGTTTTCATGTTTACGGCGATCAGGGCTGGCGCCAGCACCAGGAAAAAAATCAACAAAATTCCGTCGCCGTATTTAGCGTACGGCGTGGCGGCGATTGCCAGCGGCAGCCGGCCGTCCACAACCCCGGTTTCTGCCAAACCGAGCTTGGCGATCACTCTGCCGTGCGCATCAACGATCGCGGAAATTCCGGAATTACCGACCCGCACCATGGGCAAACCCAATTCCACAGATCGGGTCTTGGCCATGGCAAAATGCTGGTAAGGCCCGGCGGACCGCCCATACCAGGCATCATTGGTGACGTTCAGCATCCACCCTGGGCGGTCGTTGGCGTCCACCACTTGGGAGGGAAAAATTGCCTCGTAGCAGACCAGCGGGCTGACCTCGGGCGCGCCCGGAATGCGAAGGGTCCGGGGGCCCGGGCCTTGGGAATAATCCAGCGACCCCGGCGTAATTTTTTCCAAACCCACGGCGGCCAAAAATCGGCGGAATGGAACATATTCGCCAAACGGCACCAAATGTGATTTGTCATAGTTGGCAATAATCGCGCCAGTACCGTCCAGCGCTTGAACGCTGTTCCAGAGCTGAGTTTGTGGCTCGCCCAGTGGCGACGTGACGGCTTGTGCTCTGATCGCCCCGGTGATCACAATTCCGTCGGGGCCCAACGCGCCGCCGATGACTTCGGCAACCGACGCGTCATTTTCCAAAAAATACTGCGCTGCGGTTTCCGACCAAATCGCGTGGGTTATCGTCCCTAATTCCGAGGCCTGCTGGGTTAGGGCAATATGCCGATCGAGATTGTCCTGGCGTTGTTCGGGCTGCCATTTCAGAGACTGGGCAATGTTGGCCTGGACCAGGCGCAAAACCACGCCGGGCACCATGCCGGACTCCGCCCCGGCCAACCGCATGGCGCCGCCGCCCCAAATGCCCGCGGCCAGGACCAGGGAAATTGCGCCAAGGCCCCACCGCCGCAGCCCCACCACCGCGCCCGCGCTTGACACCAGCGCCGCGGGTGAAGCCGCCACGAACACAGTCAGCAAACTCAACCCATAAATGCCGGATACCGCGGTGACTTGCAGAAACTCGTCCGACCACGACCAGGTGTAGCCGATCAAGTTCCATGGAAACCCCGTGAACCAATGTCCCCGGGCCCATTCGCCGGCGGTCCACACCAAAGCCAGGGCCAGCACTCTGAATGGCCCGTTGGACCACAGCAAATGCGCGGCGATAGCGGCGGCAGCCACGAAAAAGCTCAAGACGGCGGGTAACCCGACAACGGCGAAGGGCAGCAACCAGGCGAATTGGGCGGGGTCTACCAACAAGGCGCCGGCGATCCAATACAGGCCGGTAACGAAGTGGCCTAGGCCGAACCACCAACCGATCCACCCCGCCCGGGACCAGGTTTCGGCGCCATCCAAAAGCCATACCAGCCCGGTAAACGCCACCACCAGCATGAACGTCAAATTGACTGGCGCCAGGCCCAGGGTCGCGACCGCGCCCAGCAAGAAGGCCATGGCCACCCGGCGCCAGCCCCGGGCCGCGCGCAACGTGGCCGCCAGGGCGGTCATTCGGCGGATGAATCGTCCGGGTTGTCTGGGGGTTTGGCCGGCGCCTTGGGCCGATCAAGAAGCCCGCCGATGCGTACTTGTTTGACGCGGCGCGGATCCGAGTCCATGACTTCGAATTCCAAGCCCACGGGATGGCTGATCAATTCGCCGCGCAAGGGAACCCGGCCCACCAGCGACACCATCAGGCCGCCGACGGTTTCGATGTCTTCTTCGCGGTTTTGTGCGACCAAGTCGACCCCGATGCGGCTTTCCAATTCTTCAACCGACGCCCGGCCGTCGGCGAGAACTGAACCATCCGGGCGCACCGTGAACAGCGGGCCCCGAACATCTTCGTGCTCGTCTTCGATTTCACCGACGATTTCTTCCACCAAGTCTTCGATCGTCACCAAGCCATCGGTGCCACCGTATTCGTCCACCACAATTCCCATGTGGACTCGGGCCATGCGCATTTTCAGAAGCAAATCGACGACGCGCATGGACGACGGCACGAACAGTATTTCCCGGGCGGCCTTTGACAGAACGAACTTTCCCCCACCGCCCCAGAATTCCAAAATATCCTTGATGTGAATGAAGCCGATGACGTCGTCCAACGTTTCCTGGAACACCGGCATGCGGGAATGGAAGCCTTCGCGAAACACTGCGATCAAATCATCGAGGGACGCCGCCGCATCGACCCCCAAGATATCCGCCCGGGGCACCATGACATCGCCGACCCGGGTATCGCCGAGGTTCAGAATATTGAGCAGCATCAGCCGCTCCACCGGTGCCAAGTGATCGCCCGCCTCCAATTCCTCGCCCAACACCTCGGCGACATTTTCGCGGTCGCTGGGGGCGCCGTTGCGCCGGGTCAACCCGCGCAGCCAGCCGCGAAACGACCGCGCGATCGATTGTTCGGTGGGGTCCGTTGTGTCGTTGTGGGGGACCCGGTCGGGGTCGGGGTCGTCGGGAATCACCATCAGGATTTGGCCTTCGACTTTGCTGACTTCGGCTTCGCCTTTGTTTTCGGCTTCGCTTTTGTTTTCGGCTTCGCCTTTGTTTTCGCCTGGGATTTTAGCGTGGCAGTGGCAAAGGGATTGGCGACGCCCATGTGGACCAAAATCTGTTGTTCCAGGCCCTCCATTTCCTTCGCGTCTTTCGCTGTTTCGTGATCGAACCCGCACAGATGCAGCGTTCCGTGCACCACCATATGGGCCAGGTGATCCTCGATGGCTTTGCCCTGGGCTTGGGCCTCGTCGCGAATGACTTCGAAGGCCACGACAATATCCCCCAGCACCATTGGCCGGCCGAGGCTGGTGAAGGAGTCTTCGTCGTGATCCAACACATCCCCAGGGAACGACAAAACGTTGGTGGGCGCGTCCACGCCCCGGTGTTCGTTGTTCAGAACGTGCAGCTCGTTGGCATCGGACAGCACCACCGAAACCTCCGAATTGGAATGCACGCCGTTGCTGGCGGACACGGCGGCCGTAACCGATTTGGTGACAATTTGCGGGACGCCATCAACTTGCCGGCCCCATTCCGGCGACGGAGCCATAATTGATACCTTGCAGTGTTCCGTCATTTTTTCTTATCCTGATAGGCGCGCACCACCCGGGTTACCAACGGGTGCCGTAAAACATCGGCGTCGGAGAAATAGACAAAGCCGACGCCGTCAATGCCGGCCAAAATTTCCGCCGCCTCGGCCAGGCCCGAGTGTTCTCCGCAGGGCAAATCGATCTGCGACAGGTCGCCGGTCACCACCATGCGCGAGGCTTCGCCCATGCGGGTCAGCAGCATTTTCATTTGTACCCGGGTGGTGTTTTGGGCTTCGTCCAAGATGATAAAGGCGTCGGCCAGTGTGCGCCCGCGCATGAACGCCAAGGGTGCAATTTCGATGATTCCGGCGTCCAAGAACTTCACCACCTGGTCAGCGGGAAGCGTGTGGTACAGGGCGTCATACAGGGGCCGCATATAGGGATCGACCTTTTCCCGCACGTCGCCCGGCAAAAACCCCAGACGTTCACCGGCTTCCACCGCCGGCCGTGACAGGACGATGTGCTCGACCCGGCCTTCGATCAACATCGACACCCCCAGCGCAACCGCCAAAAACGTTTTCCCGGTGCCGGCGGGGCCGATGCCAAACACCATGTCGTTGGCGCGCATTTGGCTCACGTATTCCGCCTGGGTGGGGGAACGCGGTGTCACTGTGCGCCGTCGGGTGCGGATCACCTGTGCGGCGGAGGTGAGACTTGCCGGGTCTTGGGCTTGGCCGCTCACGCTTGCCTGGGCCATGCGGATGGCCCCGGTCACCTCACCATCCACCAGAGTGTCGCCTTTGACCACCAGGGCGTAAAGAGTGGTCAGCGCCGCCTGGGCGGCCTGCTGGGCCCAGGAATCGCCGGTGATTAGGACCCGGTTTCCCCGCGACGAAATCTCGACATCAAGCTCTTTTTCGATGCGCGCCAAATTGCGGTCGTGATCGCCGAACAGCGCCGCCAGAACCCGGTTGTCGTCGAAATTCATCTGCACGGGGGCGGGCTTAACCGCGACCCTTTTCCCACCAGGGGATTTCAAACCATGCCCCTTATTCCGCCGCCAGTGCGGGTGTGTGCAGGCGCCCGGCCAGGCTGTTGGCCATGACCCCGGTGATCGCCACATCGGCGATGGACCCCATTTGACCGGCGCCGGCGTCCACATAGATCGCCTGGTTATATGGGGTGCGGCCAACCAGTTGACCCGGGTGGCGTCCCCGACGTTCCAGCAACACCGCATTTGTGTGGCCGAAGGCGCGGGCGTTGAACGCGCTTTGCTGGGTGTTCAACAGGCTCTGCAGAACCTGGAGCCGTTCCGATTTGACGGTGTCGGGCACCGGCTCCATGTCCGCCGCGGGGGTGCCGGGCCGGGGGCTGTATTTGAACGAATACGCGCTGGCGAAATCAATGTCGCTTACCAGGTCCAACGTCGCCTGGAAATCCGCGTCGGTTTCGCCGGGAAAGCCGATAATGAAATCGCTGGAAATCGCCATCCCCGGGCGGGCGGCGCGCAGGCCATCGATGATCCGGCGATAGCCGTCCGCCGTATGGCGCCGGTTCATGGCCTGCAAGACCCGGTCCGAGCCGGATTGCACCGGCAGATGCAGGGACGGCATCAGTTGCGCGATCTCACCATGGGCGGCGATCAAATCCGCCGTCATATCCCGGGGGTGAGAGGTGGTGTAGCGCAGGCGGTCCAAGCCCGGTACGTCGCCAAGAACCTGGACCAGCCCAGCCAACGAAATCGGCTCATCGCTGTCGCCGGCGCCGTGATAGGCGTTGACGTTTTGCCCGAGCAGGGTGATTTCCCGAGCCCCTAAAGCCACCAAACGCCGGGCTTCGGCCAAGACTTCGGACACCGGCCGGGAATATTCGGCTCCCCGGGTATAGGGCACCACGCAGAACGTGCAAAACCTATCGCAGCCTTCCTGCACGGTCAGAAAGGCCGAGGGCCCGGACTGGGTGGCCGGGGCCAGACCATCGAATTTCGGGATTGCCGGAAAATTCACCGCCGCCGGACGCGCACCCGTGGCCTCCACCTCGGCCAACAGGTCCGGCAGTTGCTGATAGGACTGGGGCCCGGCCACAAGGTCCGTATAGGGCGCCCGGCGCAAAATCTCGGCGCCCTGAGCCTGGGCCACACACCCGGCCACGGCAATGCGCAAATCGCCGCCCGCCGCTTGGCGCGCCGATTTGACGATCCGCAATCGGCCCAATTCGGAATACAGCTTTTCCGCCGCCTTTTCGCGGATGTGACAGGTGTTCAAGACCACCAGGTCGGCGTCTTCAACCGTTTCCCCCAGGACGTAGCCGTGCGGCGCCAGGACGTCCGCCATCTTGGCGGAGTCGTAAACGTTCATCTGGCATCCGTAGGTCTTGATGAACAGCGTTTTGGTCTTCTTGGTCAAGGGCTTGATTCGCTAGGTTTTTCAGCTTCGCTGCGCGCGTCCGTACAAGAACAACAGGGCGGTGCCATCGGAGTCAAGATTGCTGAGGGGCCGGCCGCGCGTCTGCCTCGGCGGAGTCCTGTGCCTTTGGAGTTGGCCGCGGCGGTTGGCGGCCGGAAATTGCCAAGCGGTGGCTGGCGACAATGGCTTGGCGGCAGTGCGAGGCCAATTCCTTGCGCCCGGCGAATTCCTGGAGCCGTACTACGGGGTGAAATTCCACAGCGATCCGGGCCGGGCCGTTGCCCAGCATGCCCCACAAATGGCGGCCCAAGCGCATTTTTCCGTACCAAGTGAGTCGCGGCCGGCTGCGGCGGCCCAACGGGAACCCGTCCAGGTGGGTATAGGCGATGCTGACCGGTTGAACCTGGGGCGCGGCGGCGTCCGGGTGGGCTGGCTCTGCCGCCGAAAACATGGCTGTTTTGAAAGCCATCACGCGGTTGCCATCGCCCCGGGTGCCTTCGGCAAACAACACCAGATTGAAGCCCTGGGCCAGCCGGGTACGGATGGCGGCGAGGCCCTCCCGGGTGCTGGCACGCTTGCGGGCGACAAACACCGAGCCCTGGAGTTTGGCCAGGATTCCGACCCCCGGCCATCCCGCGATTTCGCTTTTCGCCACGAACGAGACCGGCGCCAGAGCGCTGAGTACGACGATGTCCAACCATGACGAATGATTGCTGACGAACAACGTTGGCCCGGCCCCGGCGGCTTGGCCGCGGACATCGAATTGCAACCCCAACAGCCAAGCCACGCCGCGGTGAAACAGCAGCGGAATAAGTGTTGCCAGGCGCGATCGCAAAAGCAGCGCCACGACCTGAAACGGCAACAACACAAGCAGCCAGCTAATCAGCAGTGCCAGCCGCAGCGAAGGCGTCACCGTTCGCATGCAAAGCCCCCGGCGGAATCCACCCGGTTAGTCAGAGCCGTTGGCGGAGCCATTGTCAGTGCCGGTTTCAGGGTCGAGCGGTACGCCAAACAGCTCCAAACGATGGTCGACCAGTTTGTAACCAAGGCTTTTGGCGACCTGCTTTTGCAAAATTTCGATTTGGTCATCCTGGAACTCAACGACTTTTCCGCTGCGCAGATCGATCAAATGGTCATGGTGTTCCTGGTCCGCAAGTTCGTAGCGGGCGCGGCCATCACCAAAATCATGGCGTTCCAGAATCCCGGCTTCATCGAACAACCGCACTGTCCGGTACACCGTGGCGATACTGATCCGGGGATCTTCCTTTGCCGCGCGGTTGTGGAGTTCTTCGACGTCCGGATGATCGGAGGATTCTGACAAGACCCGGGCGATGACCCGGCGCTGACCGGTCATCTTCATGCCCTTTTCCAGACACAGGCGTTCGATTCGATGGGGGTCCACGGCGGTCTTGGCGGGGTGTTCAGATTCAGATCGGTCTGTCACGTCCTAGCCCTTGGGTGTCGCCAATTCTAACGCTTGCGCTTGCGCCGGCGTTTTGTTCCCAGGCCGATTTTTTTGGCCAGGGCGCTGCGCTGCTTCGCGTAATTGGGGGCGACCATGGGGTAATCCGCCGGCAGGCCCCACCGTTCCCGGTATTCGTCAGGGGTCAGATTATACCGCGTTTTCAGATGGCGTTTGAGCATCTTCAGTTTCTTGCCGTCTTCCAGGCAAACCACGTAGTCCGGGGTGATGGAGCGCTTGATCGGGACCGCGGGGTTCGGCCGTTCCGCCGCACCCACGGCAGAACCCACCCCAGCCAGCGCCGAATAGACCTGTTGGATCAACTGCGACAAGTCCGCCACGGCGACCGTGTTATTGGCGACATGGGACGCCACAATGTCGGTGGTCAGAGCCAGTAATTCGCTCGGATCCATTTTCGGATCCATTTTTTCAGCCATGCCAATTTTCCATCTTCAATGTGAAAAACGCCGCCCGAGCCAATTCAAAATCTCTCCCCGGGTGAAATAGGGTAGAGATATATAGAAGCAAATCCCGCCAAAAACTACCTATGCTTTCGTAAAGCAATATGCCACCAACCCGATGTTAGAACAATTAAATTTAACGCAGTTAGTAGATACTGGCTTGACATAGATAAAGCCTTTTGATACAGTAGGTTCACTGAAGGAGATTGCAATGAACCTATTCAACATCTTCACACTCTATCCTGATCAAGAAGCCTGCATTGAACACCTGGAAGCCGTGCGGTGGGGCGATGAGCCGAATTGCCCGCATTGTGGAAGCCTCAAAGTTGGCCGCAAGTCAGACACCTTTGGTCATGGCCGGTGGAACTGCCATGACTGCAAATCCAGCTTCAACGTTCTGTCAGGCACGATCTTTGAGAAAACGAAAATCAACCTGCAAAAGTGGTTCATGGCTATTGGCCTGATCGTTAATGCCAAGAAGAGCCTATCTAGCTGCCAGTTGGCCCGTGACCTGGAATTGAACCAGAAAACGGCATGGTACATGCAACAACGTATCCGAGCGGCCATGGCTTCAAATCACGCGCAGTTGCTTCAAGGTATCATCGAAGCGGATGAAACGTATGTTGGCGGGCGCCCGCGCAAGGGAAACAAGCGAGACGACGACACGCCCAACAAGCCAGGCCGGGGCACCAAGAAAACGCCCGTTATCGGGGCCGTGGAACGCGGTGGAAACGTCACTGCCAGGGTCGCCACAAATCTTACAGCAAAGGGGCTTTTGGGCTTCATCAAGGAAACGGTTGAACCCAATGGCTCACTGCTGATCACGGATGAATACAAGGGCTACAACGCGGCCAAATCCTTTGTGCCTCATGCTGTCATCAATCACAGCGTATCCTATGCTGATGGCGACACTCACACCAACACAATCGAAGGTTTTTGGAGCCTTCTAAAGCGGGTTTGGTACGGAACGCACCATCACTACTCCAAGGGTTTCATGCCTCTTTACGTGGCCGAAGCCAGTTGGAAATACAATCATCGGAAAGACAAGGATTGCTTTGGTTCATTCCTGCAAGGATGCATGGCATGAACCGACTGTATTACGGCGACTGCCTGACCATCATGCGCGATCACATGAAGCTGGGCAGTGTAGATCTTATCTATCTCGACCCGCCCTTCAATTCGAACCGTGAATACAATGCGATCTACAAAGACGAAACCGGTAACCCCTTGCCGGATCAAATAGAGGCTTTTTGCGATCTTTGGGAACTGGACGAAGAACGCGAGCGGGCATTGCGTCACATGCCAATCCTTATGCGAGAGGCTGGTATAGACGATGATGCGGTTGATTTTTGGCGTCTTTGGACAAGCGCACTTCGCAACACACAACCGCGTCTCCTGGCATATCTGTCCTACATGGTTGAACGGCTTTTGCCGATGAAAGGGCTTCTAAAGCCAACAGGCTCGATATACCTGCACTGCGATCCGACCGCGAGTCACTACATCAAGGTCATGATAGACGCGATCTTCGGGCACGAAAATTTCAGAAACGAAATCGCATGGAAAAGGACATCTACCCACAGCGACAGCAAGACGTGGAGCCGTGTTTCCGACACGATCCTGTTCTACACGAGGGGCAAGAAGTTTACATGGAACACCCCCCCACACCCCATACTCCGATGAGTACATCGCCAGCAAATACAGATATCAGGACGCTGATGGTAGGTTTTACCAGCGCGACAATATGACTAGCCCAAATCCGCGTCCAAACATGATGTATGAATGGAAGGGGTTCGCGTCTCCGACGAAGGGCTGGAGGTACTCAGAAGAAACTATGGCCAAGCTGGATGCGGAAGGGCGCATTTGGTATCCGACATTCAAGGGCGGCACACATGACACCTCCCGCCGACCGCGACTGAAGCGGTATCTGGACAAAATGAAGGGTGGCGTCATGGCGAATATCTGGACGGACATTTCCCCGATCAATAGTCAGGCGCGAGAGCGCTTAGGATATGCAACCCAAAAGCCCCTCGCACTGCTTGAGCGTATCATCAAGGCTAGTTCCAACCCCGGCGACGTTGTTTTTGACCCGTTTTGCGGGTGCGCCACGACGCTAGAAGCGGCTCATCACCTAAAGCGCAAATGGGTCGGCATTGACATCGCAATCCACGCCGTCAAGCGCGTTGCCAAAATCCGCCTGCAAGATCGGCTTGGTTTAGTCGAGGGTAAGGATTTCGAGATTGACGGCGTTCCACGGACCTTGGAAGGCGCACACGACCTTTGGACCAGAGATAAATACCACTACCAGAAATGGGCGGTTGAGGAAGTCGACGGCTTTGTCACCACCAAGCGGACCGCTGATGGCGGGGTTGACGGACGGCTGTACTTTGACGCTCCTGATGAGAAGGACTTGCAGAGCATGGTCATTGAGGTCAAAGGGGGTAAGAACGTCGGCATAGGGGTCTTGCGTGAATTGAGGGGCGTTCTGGACGATGACATGGCCTTGATGGCGGGGCTGATCATCCATGAGCCGTTAAACAAGATCAAGGAGCGGAATTTCCGCCGGTTCATGGCGAGCACTGGAGATTTGGATGTACTGGGCGTGAAATATCC
>JAKZSO010000155.1:0-8087 GCA_047517625.1 Alphaproteobacteria bacterium | reverse complement strand
CCAAACCCACTCGGCATCGGGGGTGGTGTCGCCGAATTCTTCGCCCAAAATGCCGTGGTCGGGGTATGCGGACCGAATGGCGTCCCGCATGGCCTGCTCGACGGCGCGGTCGGCTTCGGTGACCGGGCTGCTATCGGATTTGGTGGTGATGGCGCCGCCAGCACGAAAATGACGGCGCACGATGGGCCCGGCGATGTCCGCCAAAACCAGGGCAAACCCAGTCAGGGCGCTCAGATTGGGCGGCAGATCGTCGGTGGCCGCCACCCTACGGGAGCGGGGCTGAATTTTCGCTTAGCGCCCGCAAACTCAGGAGCAAATTCGCCCGGTCAGTTGCGCTGGGAACCCCGGGAAAGGTCATTTTCGTCCCCGGTAGGAAGTCTCTGGGGGCGGTCAAATAACCGTCCAGGTCGGCGAACGTCCAAGTCCCACCGGCGGCGAGCAGGGCATCGGAATACGGAAAGCCTTCCGAGACGCCTTTGTCCTTGCCAACGATGTCCCAAAGGTTCGGGCCAACGCGTCTGGCGCCCCCGGCGTCCAAAGTGTGGCAGGCCCGGCACCGGACCATAATCGCGACGCCCGCGGCAGCGTCGCCGCCGGCAAGCCTCGCGGCCAAATCGCCACCACCGCCGGCGGGGGCGGCCGGCGCCACGGGTGCGGGTGCGGCGGCGGGGGCTGGGGCCGCTGGTTCTGGCTCGGGCGCTGCTGGTTCTGGCTCGGGCGCTGGTTCTGGCTCGGGGGCCGGTGCTGGGGCTTCTGCTTGGGCCACCTCCTCCGGCTCGGGGACCGCTTCGGCGACTTCGGCGTCATCCGTCCCGTAAATCCAGCCGCTGACCACAACGATCACGATCACCGCCACAAGGGCGCCAACCGTGGCCATCGTGTATTTGAAAATTTCCACCGTATTCATCGCGCCCACCTTGCCAAAACAGGATCGGGTTCCCTCACACTACTGATTTAGCCCGGAGACGCGCAAGGTTCCCCGCCACACCGAACAATGCGGGAAAACCAGAGGATGCTCCGGCCCAAGACATACTGTACTTGTACTCGACCGCCCGTACACCGTCATGGGAGCCCACCATTTCTGTCGCCGCCATCAATCCCATCGTACTGATTCCCGCCCGCATGGGCTCTACGCGCTTTCCCGGTAAGCCGATGGCGCTGATCGATGGGGAGCCCGTGATCGTCCACGTGTGGCGCCGGGCCATAGAGGCCGGGATCGGCCCGGTGGTTGTGGCCTGTGAAGACAAAGAAATCGCTGCCGCCGTGCAAGCCGCCGGCGGCCGGGCCGAGCTAAGCGGCTCCCACCATCCGTCAGGCTCCGACCGTATTTTCGAGGTTGTGACCAGGATCGATCGCGAAAGCGAATTCGACGTGGTGGTGAACCTGCAAGGGGACTTGCCGGTCATAGACCCCGCGGCCTTGGCGGCGGTGTTGGAGCCCTTGGCCGATCCCCGGATCGCGATCGCCACCCTGGTAAGCCCAATTATCGACCAGGCGGACTTATTGGATCCCCATGTGGTAAAGGCCCACGTTCGGTTTCAAGACAGCGATCCAGTGGGCTTGGCGGTTGATTTCGCTCGTGCCGTCGCTTTGCTGGGCGGCTCGCCGCACCACCACATCGGCGTCTACGCCTATCGCCGCCGGGCGTTGGCTGAATTTGTCCGGCTTGGCCCCTCGGCTCGGGAACGCGAATTTGGTCTGGAACAATTGCGGGCCTTGGATGCCGGTATGGCGATCGGCGCCCGGCTCGTTGACATCTTTCCGCTCGGTGTCGATACTCCCGCCGACCTTGTCCGTGCCCAGGCCATGATCGGCGAATTGCACCGAACAGACTGAATCTAAAAAGAAATCCAGGAAATCTAAAAAGAAATCCAGGAAATTGGAGATGTCGAAACCTGCCCAATCCATCGCCTATCAGGGTGCCCCCGGGGCCTACTCGCACCTGGCTTGCGCGGCCGCCCGTCCCGGCCGCGAAGCAGTCGCCTGTGCCACGTTTGAAGATACATTTCAGGCGGTGCGCGACGGCCGGGCGGAATTGGCCATGGTGCCCATCGAGAATTCGATCGCGGGCCGGGTCGCCGACATCCACCACATGCTGCCGGAATCCGGGCTTTTCATCGTCGGCGAGCATTTTCAGCCGGTCAATCACCAGCTGTTGGCACCGAAAGGCGCGACGTTAGAAGGCCTGGAGGTCGTTCACAGCCACCTCCAGGCTTTGGGCCAATGCCGGGGAATCATCAACGAGCTGGGTCTGACGGCGCAAGTGGAGGTGGACACGGCGGGGGCTGCCCGGGATGTGGCCGACGCCGGTGATCCCAGCCATTGCGCCATCGCCTCCAAATTGGCGGCGGAGATTTTGGGCCTCCAGGTCATGCGCGAAGACATCGAAGACGCGGGCCACAATACCACCCGGTTCGCCATTCTTTCCCAGCAGCCGGTGGATCCGGGGCCGGACAACGGGCCAGTTCTGACCACATTCGTATTCACCGTTCGCAATGTGCCCGCGGCGCTGTACAAGGCACTTGGCGGCTTCGCCACGAACAGCATCAATATGGTGAAGCTGGAAAGCTACATGGTCGGCGGCAGCTTTAACGCCACGCAATTCTATGCCGACATCCACGGCCACCCTGGCGATCGCCCAGTGCGGTTGGCCATGGAGGAGCTGGCTTTTTTCACCACCGAGGTGACGGTGCTGGGAACGTATCCGGCGGATCCCTTTCGTCTGGACCACGCCTGAATTCATCCCCCGTTCAGATTCACGGGACAGCTAGCGCCATTCCCGGCGTTCAGATTCACGTGACAGCCGAATGCTGCGGAGCGGCGAACGACAGAGGCTGCCACGATCTGCACTTGGCTGATATAATCGCGGCGGGAGGCTGGTGGGCGGACGGACGCCTTGCCAATCCGGTCAGATCCGGAAGGAAGCAGCCGTAACGAGTGTCGTCCGGGTCGTGTTTCCAGTCTCCCACCGTTCCACCGTTTATTCGGAAATGTCCTTAACGGTAAGCCACCGCGCCCATGACCGATCAAGACAAAGCCCCCGCATATCGCGTCCTCGCGCGTAAATACCGGCCCCAGGTTTTCAGCGAATTGGTTGGCCAAGACGTTTTGGTGCGCACACTCACCAATGCCTTTGACCAGGATCGCATCGCCCACGCGTTCCTGCTTACCGGAGTGCGCGGCGTCGGCAAAACCACCACCGCCCGGATCATTGCCCGGGCTTTGAACTGCATCGGCCCCGACGGCAACAGCGGCCCCAGCGTTACCCCCTGTGGCGCCTGCCACCCGTGCCAGGAAATCGCCGGCGATCGCCACGTGGATGTGCTGGAAATGGATGCCGCCAGCCACACCGGCGTTGACGACATCCGCGAACTGATCGATGGCGTGCGCTATGCCCCGGCGTCGGCCCGGTACAAGGTCTACATCATCGACGAAGTTCACATGCTGTCCAAAAACGCCTTTAACGCCCTGTTGAAGACCCTGGAAGAACCGCCGCCGCACGTGAAATTTATCTTTGCCACCACCGAAGTGCGCAAATTGCCCCTGACCGTTTTGTCCCGGTGCCAACGTTTCGACTTGCGCCGGGTAGAGCCTGAATTGCTGGCAACCCACATGGCCACAATCGCCGAGGCCGAAGGGGCGGATGTCGAGCCGGGGGCGATGGCTTTGCTGGCCCGGGCCGCCGAAGGATCGGTGCGTGATGGCTTGTCATTGTTGGACCAAGCGATCGCCCACGGGTCCAGCAAGATCACCGAAGATACGGTCAACGAAATGCTGGGCTTGGCGGATCGCGGGCGCACATTGGATCTGTTCGATTCCTTGTTGGCGGGCGACATTGCCGCCGCGTTAGAAAACCTCCGCGGTCAATTCGATCTGGGCGGCGACCCGGTTCTGGTGCTCCATGATTTGCTGGAATTGGCCCATTGGCTCACCCGCCTCAAAGCGGTGCCCCAAGCCGATGATGCCGCCACCCGGACCCGAGCGGATCACGATCGCGGGGTTGCCATGGCGGCCAAGGTTTCCATGTCGGCCCTGGCCCGGACCTGGCAGATGTTGCTGAAAGGATTGAAAGAGGCTCAAGCCGCACCTAATCCATTGACCGCGACGGAAATGGTTTTGGTACGTTTGGCCTATGTCGCCGATCTTCCCGGTCCCGCGGAACTCGTCGAACGGTTGGGCTCGGGAGAGTCGCCAACCCACGCATCGGCACCAAGCCTCGGTCCCAACCCGCCCGCGCCCACCGGGTCTGCGCCGGACACCGCGCCGCCGCGCATGGATCAGGCGACCGCGCCAGAGCTTGATGTCACCGAGGTCGAGCCCCAGGCGAAATCCAGGGGCGACGTGTTGCACCTTGTGGATTTCAATGCGGTCGTCCAATTGGCAAAGAGCAAGAAAGAATTGGCTTTGTATTCCGATCTGAGGGCGGCGGTGCATTTGGTCAAATTCGAACAGGGCGCCATCGAAATCCGTGTCGGCGACGGCGCTAAAAAAAACGTGGCGAATGCGCTGTCGGCGAAGCTATCCGATTGGACCGGCCAGAAATGGGTGGTGGTGGTCTCGAACGAGCCCGGGGAGCCGACCCTGAGCGAGCAAGAGGCGGAATTCCAAGCACGGCGGGTAGCAAAGGCAGCCGAAAATCCCATGGTTCAGGCGGTGTTGGCGGCGTTCCCAGGATCGAAAATCGCCGCGGTCCGCGATCCGCCCGGCGCCAACCCAGACGAGGAGACGTGATGTGATCACAAACCTGGGCCAGATGATGAAAAAGGCCAAGGAAATGCAGACCAAAATGGCCGAAGCCCAGGAAAGGGCGGCGGCAATCGAGGCGACAGGCGTGTCCGGCGGGGGTCTGGTGGAGGTGACGTTGTCCGGCAAAAACGAAATGCGCCGGCTGAGCGTTGATCCCTCGCTGGCGTCTGAAGAACCGGCGGTGTTGGAGGATTTGATCGTCGCCGCCCACAACGATGCCCGGATCAAAATCGACGCCTTGGTGCGCGAAGAAATGGGCAAGGTCACCGGCGGGTTGGAGCTTCCCCCCGGGTTCGAAATGCCATCGTTCTAGGGCCCATGGCCACATCCACTACTGAAATCGAACGGCTGATCCAGCTGTTGGCGAAGCTGCCCGGCTTGGGCCCGCGATCGGCGCGGCGGGCGGCGCTGGATTTGTTGAAACGCAAAGAGACCGCGCTGACGCCCTTGGCCGAGGCCCTGCGCAACGCCGCCGACGGGGTCAGCACATGTTCGGTGTGCGGTAACCTGGATGCCGCGGAACCCTGCGCCATCTGTGCCGACGACCGCCGGGACCAGTCAATCCTGTGCGTGGTCGAAGACGTGGCCAACTTGTGGGCGCTGGAACGGTCCGGGGTCTACAAGGGCCTGTATCATGTCTTGGGCGGGACACTGTCGGCGTTGGACGGCATCCGCCCGGAAGATTTGGCCATCACCGGACTGATCGCCCGGTCCCAGGCCGATGCGGTGGCCGAAGTGATCCTTGCCATGAATGCGACGGTGGAGGGCCAAACCACCGCCCACTATGTCACCGACCGGCTCAATGGGACCGGGGTGCGGATTTCCCGGCTGGCCCACGGCATGCCCATGGGCGGCGAGCTCGATTATTTGGACGAAGGCACCTTGGCTTGGGCGCTGAAATCCCGCCAGCCAGTGACCCAGGGATAGAGCCTAGCCGCCGCCGGAAACGATCGTTGGCCGGGATGGCTCAGGCACTGGGGCCACATCGGAGTCATCAAGCTCGACTTCCAGAATTGAGTCGCCCCGGGCAGTAATCTTGTCGGCGGACGTTTGAATCTGACCCAGATCAATCGTCACCGCATTGAAGTGCTTTTGCAGTTTTCCGACCCGGTCGTCCAGGCGATGGACATCGGTCAACATTTTTTGCACTTCGATTTGAATGACGCTGGCTTGTTCGCGCATTTGCACGTCGCGCAAGACCGCCCGGACGGTATTCAGGGTCGCCATCAATGTGGTCGGCGAAACGATCCAAACCCGGGCGCGATGGGATTGCTCCACAACGTTGCGGAAGTTGGTGTGAAGCTCGGCGTACACGGCCTCGGACGGCAGAAACATCAGCGCCGATTCCGCGGTTTCGCCGGCCAGGATGTACTTTTCCGAAATGTCGTTGATGTGCTTGGCCATGTCCTGGCTAAAGGCCCGCCCGGCGGCAACCCGCTCGGCGGCATCCTTGGCGACGTTCAAGGCGTTGAAACTCTCCAACGGGAATTTGGCGTCAATCGCAATCGACCCCGGTGGGTTGGGCAGGCGGATGATGCAGTCCGCGCGTTTGCCGTTAGACAGCGTCACCTGAAAGTCAAATGCCGAGGGCGGCAGCAAACTTTCGACGATATCCCGCAACTGAAATTCGCCGAAGGCGCCCCGGGCCTGTTTGTTGGACAAAATGTCCTGCAAGCCCACGACCTGCTTCGACAGATCGGTGAGGTTTCGCTGGGCTTCGTCGATCACCGCCAGGCGTTCGCGGATTTCGCCGATGGTGCGGTCGGAATTCCTTAACCCGTCGCCCAGGCGCGAAGAAACCTCGTCCAAGCGCTCTTTGACCGCTCCCTTTATTTCGGTTTGGGTGGCTTTGAATTCGATCAACAGGTCCCGCAGCCGCGCTGAGCGCGAAAGGCTGACCCAGGTGGCCAGGACCGCGACCACACCGACACCAGCGCTAACGCCAATTAATGCCCACATTTCGGTTTCCATGGTCTCACCATACTACATATTGTGGTCAGGAGTCCGCACTCGCCTTTTGCCGCGTACCGGGGTATCCCCTTGACTAGATTTTAATGGGCGGCTGGGACGGAAATTGGCGCGATGACGATAAAGCAGCGGATGAAAGAAAGACTGGCTGCGGCTTTTAAGCCAACGCAAATGGAAGTCACCGACAATTCCCACCAACACGCGGGCCATGCCGAGGCTGGCGACGCAAGCGAAAGCCATTTCCATGTTGCGATTGTGGCGCAAGCTTTCGCCGGCAAATCCCGGCCGCAACGCCACCGCATGGTGTACCAAGCGCTGGCCGAAGAGCTGGCGGGGGATGTCCACGCCCTGGCGATTTCGGCAACGGCCCCGTCCGAGGACACGACCCCGTCAGAGAACCAGCAATAAAATCAGCGGCACTGTCATGACCGACAAGCCGGTGGAAACGGCGATCGCCCCCGCCACGTCTTCTGGCGCCCGCTGGAACCGCGACGCCAGCAAATAGCTAAAAACCGCCACCGGCATGGTGCAGTCCAAGATCACCACGCCCCGCGCGACCCCGGTGAAACCGAACGCCGCGCTGATGGCCAAGCCAACTCCAAATCCGATGCCAAGCCGCAAAATGGCTATACCGCCGCCGCGCACGATGTGGCCAATTTTGGTGGTGGCCAGCGAAACTCCCAACGTCAGCAGCAGCATCGGAATGGTCAGGCCGCCCAGCAACGATGTCGTGTTCGCCAGCCATGCCGGCGGGGCGGTGCCCAGGGCCTGGAAAATCAAGGCCGCACCGGCGGCGTACAGCAGGGGCGTCCGCAGCAGCCGAGTCGGCGTTGTTTCCCCGGACAGCAGCCAGACGCCGAGGGTGTAGTGGCTGACCGCGGCCACCGCGAAATAGATGACCGCGAGCACCAGGCCGGGTTCGCCGAACGCGAACAGACAGATGGGCAGACCCATGTTGCCCATGTTCGGAAAAATCAGCGGTGGCAAATATGTCCGCAACGGCAGTTTCAGGGCCAACAAAATCGGCGCCCCAGCCGCCGCGAACGCGGCAAACGAAGCAATGGCCGCTACCGCGAACCTTCCCAGCGCGGCGTCAAGTTCGATTTCTGTCAGGGTCGAAAACACCAACGCCGGGGCGCCAAAGTAATAAACGATGTTGGTGACAAGCGTGGTGTCAAAGGCCCTGCCCACCCTTGTCCAGGCGACACCGGCGCCGGCGATCAGCACGACCGGGGCCATGATCGCCAAAATTTGAAAAATCACAGCAGGCGGCCGCTATGGATGGACTTCGGCTTTGGCCGGTGGCGTGATGCGCAGATTGGTGATCTGGGTCTGGGTACGGCGCACAACTTCGAAGCGGAAGCCATGAAAGG
>JAKZSO010000154.1:0-9815 GCA_047517625.1 Alphaproteobacteria bacterium | reverse complement strand
AGTCGGTGTCGTAGACCGGGTAATCGATGTCGGTGAAGCCTTGGGCGGCGAACTGAATCACCCGCTGAATGTAATTTTCAGCGACCTGGGCGATGCGGGCGGCGCGGATGGCTTTTTTCAGTTCCGGATTGTCCGAAGGGGTGAAGCGGCCGTCCCCTGCCATGGCATGGCAGGCTTTGAGCACCGCGTTCAAGTGCTTGGCGTTGGTTTTTGACCCGGTCACCAAATCGGCGACCTTTTGCTCTTCAATGACCTTCCAATTGATAAATTTTTCAATGTCCGGGTGGTCCACATCCACCACCACCATCTTGGCGGCGCGGCGGGTGGTGCCACCGGATTTGATTGCGGCGGCGGCGCGGTCGCCGATGCGCAGGAAGCTCATGAGCCCCGATGACTTGCCGCCACCAGACAGGTTCTCACCTTCGCCGCGCAGGGCAGAGAAATTGCTGCCAGTGCCCGAGCCATATTTGAACAGCCGGGCTTCGCGGTGCCACAAATCCATGATCCCGCCTTCGCCCACCAAATTATCGTCGATGCCCTGAATGAAGCATGCGTGCGGCTGGGGGTGTTCATAGGCATTGGTCGAGCGCACGGTCTCGCCGGTCTCGAAATCGACGTAGTAGTGGCCTTGGGCGGGGCCGTCGATGCCATAGGCCCAATGCAGCCCGGTGTTGAACCACTGGGGCGAATTGGGGGCGCCCATCTGGGCCGCCAGCATGTAGCGGAGCTCGTCGAAATAGGCCTCGGCGTCGTCTTCGGAATCGAAATAGCCGCCTTTCCAGCCCCAATAGATCCAGGTTCCGGCAAGGCGGTCGAACACCTGGCGGGCGTCGGTTTCGCCTTCGTCGCGCTTGTCTTCCGGCAGCTTGGCCAATGCCGCCTCATTCGGAGTGTTGGCCCACAGCCAACTCGGCACGGTGTTCTCTTCAACCGGGGTCAGCGCCGTGGGCACACCGGCCCGGCGAAAATACTTCTGGGCCAAAACGTCCCGGGCCACCTGGGACCACTGGCTGGGGACCATGAATGCCTCCAGTCCAAATACCAACGTGCCATCGGGATTGCGGATCTCGGTGGACGCGGCCTCAAACTTGATGTCGCCGTATGGCGTTCCGCCCGGTTTCGTGAAGTGCCGCTTGATCCGCATCCCCTAAGTCTCTGTCTTGAGCGCTTTTTCGGCTGGGCCAGGGTATGACCGCGCCACTTGCGCCTGTTTCGGTGTGCGAGACGATAACCCTCAGGACCACAAAATGTAGGCTCGTCAGGTCATCCAACTGCTACATCTTGTATCTTTGACCCCCGGGCGGTCAACATATTTTGTGTCACGATCTGCCGTCCGCACAAAATATAGTGTCCCGTTGCGGAAAATTCGTGGAAAAGAAAGCTGTCAGCAGCGGAGGGGGCCCCAGCCAGATCCGTGGGCCACGTTTCAGCGGATGACGTGGAGAAAAACGGAGTGGCGGCGAACTGATCCACCGCCACACCGTGACAATTTCAAACTCAACACCGGTCAACCGGCGCTAATCAAACCAGGAGGGTTTCCTTAAGCCATTCGCTGATTTTGTCGCCGTACCCCTTCCAAGCGGCTTCACCGGACAATTTGGCGACAATAAGCTTGTCGTTTGGATCCAGACACTCCCCAACAATGTCCCGAACTTGCTTCGCCGACTGGTTGGTTCTTAACAGCCAGACCGACTGCTGGACTTTCCAATGAGCGGGATACGCTTCAAGCTTCTCCGCAATACACTTATAGTTTTGTCCGGGTTTGTTGAGATCATAGGTAACGATGTAGGCAGCCATTTGGCCCCCCTTTTCTTAGATTGTTAAGGAGCCGTCTTGACTGAATGGGCGCCTGCATCGTAATTACGATGTGGTTTCGGAGACCACTCACCCGCGCGACAGTTCCAAAAAAGCGCGGGGACCATAGCCCCCAGCCGTTCGCGCGGTTGGGGGCTTTTAATATGCCGACATTTTCTGTCTGTGTCAAATACAGACGGCGTGAAATTTCACACTGGGACACAAAATCCATTTCCAGACACGAAAAATACCTTGTCTGGAGAGTCTGTCTAGTGTAAATTCCGCGATGTCGAATCGAGGGGGGTTGCCATGCGAGATATTAGGGATGATTTGAAGGAGCGTCTTGAGACAATCGAAAAGGAGAAGGCCAACGCCAGTATTAAGTTGGAGCGCACGCTGCTGGAATTGGATGCGAGGGAAAGAGTTCTGGAGGATCTTCTTCGCCAGGAAAACGTCAGGGCTCATGAGGGGCAGCCAGAGCTATTCATTGCGTCTTTGTCGACAGAGGCAGAACATGAAACCCCATTGACCCGTTTCATCCTTCAAGCGATGGCAGATGGGCAAGTCTGGAGTCTGGAGAAGCTAAAAGCCCGGGCGGAGGAAGCTGGGATAATGACAGACACGGACAGTCCCGGGCGTTCGCTTCACGGCGCGCTGCTTGCGCTTAAGGCACGAGGGTTGTCTGAGATTATGGAAAAGGGTGTTTGGCGACTTAATCTCGGCACGATTCCCCGTCGCGGATTTGGGAAGCGATCGCGGTCCGTCGAACGTTTGCCAAGCGAATGACGGAGTAACGCTCAAAACGCATTCGTAAATTCGCCCGTCGGCAAACTGGACCCAGACCCTAGACGCAGGTAGGCCATGGTGTAATAGTCCGGGGCGAAGAACTGACCCGAAATCATGCAAACAAATGGGAATTGGCGCACGCATTTTCACCTGGTGGCTGAACGAGCCCATGGGGACCACGTTATTCACCCGCACCAGGGGGCAGTTGGTGGGCACGGACAGCGCGGGCAACCGTTATTTCCAGAATTCATCCGTGCGCCGGGGCCGCACGCGCCGCTGGGTGCTGTACAGTGGCGCGGTTGAGGCCTCGAAGGTGCCCGCCGAGTGGCACCGCTGGCTTCATCACACGGTGGACGAAGCGCCCAAGGACACGGCCAAACGCTACGATTGGGAAGCGCCCCACGAAGAAAATATGACCGGCACCCCGGGCGCCTATCGGCCGCCGGGAAGTTTGGCCGCCGGTGGCGTACGGCCCCATGCCACCGGGGACTACGAACCCTGGCAACCGGAATAGGGTATGGGCGGATCGCTGCTTGAAACCATGTTGGGCGCGGTGGTGGTCGTGGTGGCCGCCGCATTCTTGATTTTCGCGTTTGGCGTGTCCGACGTGGGCGCGGTCAAGGGCTACGAATTGATCGCCAAATTCGACCGGGTCGATGGCTTGTCCGTGGGCTCGGATGTCAAGGTCGGCGGCATCAAGGTCGGCACGGTGGTGGCCCAGGAGCTCGACCCCGCCACCTACTTGGCGGTCGTCCACATGAGCATTGACGAGGGGGTCAAGTTGCCGGTCGACTCGTCGTCGGAGGTGGTGTCCGAAGGATTGCTCGGCGCCCGCTATTTGGCCATCGTTCCCGGCCCGTCCGAGGAAATGCTGGGGCCCGGGGGCTTGATCCGGTTCACCCAATCATCGATCAGCATAGAGCAACTGCTTGGCAGGTTTGCCTTTGGCGCTGGGGAATAGGAGTCTTTATGCGGCGATCGCCCTTGGCTGGGTGCTGGGGGCGGCCGGGGCCTCATTGATGTTTGCCGCGTCCGCGGCCTCATTGATGTTTGCCGTGTCCGCGGCACTGGCCCAAGACGCGGAGCCGCCCGAGCCGCCCTTGACCGTGGCGGTGCTTCAGGGCCTGGACAAAGTCACCGCCCGGATTTCCACCATCAGCGCCCCGATCAACGACACGGTGCGGTTTGGCTCGTTACGCATCACCGCCCGCACATGCACCAAGACACCGCCCACAGAGCCGCCGGAAGTCACGGCGTTTTTGGAAGTCACCGAAGCCCAGCCGGGGGAATTGCCGAAGCCAGTGTTTAGCGGCTGGATGTTCGCCTCCAGCCCGGCGCTCTCGGCCATGGAGCATCCGGTCTATGACGTTTGGGTCATCGATTGCAGGGCGGCAAGGATCGTGCTGCCGGGCGTGGCCGCCCCTAATCCATAAAAATCGCCGTGCTTGGTCACCGCTGATTTAAGCCGCTTCAGATACGTGTCCCGGGGAATTTCCAAGGCGCCAAAGGTTTCCAGGTGCGCCGTAACGAACTGGGTATCCAACAATTTGAAGCCGCCCACATGTAGACGGGCCATCAAATGGGCCAGGGCCACCTTGCTTGCGTTGTCGCAGGTGCTGAACATGCTCTCGCCGAAAAACGCCGCGCCCAGCGAAACGCCGTAAAGTCCCCCCACTAGGTCATCGCCGTCCCAGCATTCAATACTGTGGGCATGGTCGATGGCGCGGAGTTCGGCGAACATTTCGATGATGGTGGAATTGATCCACGTCGTCCAGCGGCCGGGCCGGGGGCTGGCGCAGCCTTCCATCACCTCCAGGAAGGCTGCGTTGATCGTGACCCGATAACGGTCTTGGCGAACGGTCCGGGCCAAACGCTTGGGCAGATGGAAGGACTTCATCGGCAGGATGCCGCGCTTGTCGGGGTCGAACCACGAAATGTTCGGATCGTGGCGGCTTTCCGACATGGGAAAGATGCCATTGGCATAGGCCCGAAGCAGCATATCGACTGTGATCCGGCTCATTGCCTTTGCCTCATCCTCCTATCACGGGCCGCGAACGACTCTAACATGTCAGCCCGCTTACTGGCGTGAGGCGAACGACTCCAACCACAGCGAGCCCGCGCCTGCCTGGGCGCGAGAGGCGAACCACTCAAACTTGAGAGCCCGCGCCTGCCTAGGCGCGAAAGGCGAACGACTCAAACATGTGAGCCCGCCTAGGGGCGGGAGGCGAACGATTCCAACCAGTGAATGTCGTAGGCGCCGTCGGCAAACTCTGGATCAGAAACCAAACGCCGGTGCAGGTCCAGGGTCGTGTCGATGCCGCCGATGACATACTCCTCCAATGCCCGCCGCAGGCGCATCAAACATTCGTTGCGGTTGGCGCCATGGACCACAAGCTTGGAAATCAGGCTGTCATAGTGGGTCGGAACTTCATAGCCGGAATACAACGCGGAATCCACGCGCACCCCCAGGCCGCCGGGCTGATGATAGTCGGTAATCGAACCGGGGGAGGGGGCGAAGGTCACCGGGTGTTCGGCGTTAATCCGGCATTCGATGGCGTGGCCGTGGAACGAGACATCGTCCTGGGCGTACCCAAGCGGCGAGCCCGCGGCGATGTGGATTTGTTCGCGGACAATGTCGATGCCGGTGATCATTTCGGTGATCGGGTGTTCCACCTGCAGCCGGGTATTCATTTCAATGAAATAGAATTTCCCGTCTTCGTACAAGAATTCCACCGTGCCGGCGCCCAAATAGCCGAGCTTGGCAATGGCGCCGGCGACGATTGTGCCGATCTCCGACCCCTGGTCGGCGTTCAGCGCCGGGGATCGCGCTTCTTCCAAGACTTTTTGATTGCGCCGCTGCAACGAGCAATCCCGCTCCCCCAGATGGATGACAGTGCCGTTTTGGTCGGCGATGACTTGGACCTCGATGTGCCTGGGGTGGGACAGGTATTTTTCCATGTACAGCGTATCGTCGCCAAAACTGGAGCCGGCTTCGGCCCGGGCCAGGGACATGGCCTCGCCCAGTTCGCCCTCGGATCTCGCCAGTTTCATGCCGCGGCCGCCGCCGCCGGCGGATGCCTTGATCAAAACCGGATAGCCGATGTCGCCGGCGATTTTGCGGGCTTGGGATTCGGTTGCCACCGCGCCGTCCGAGCCCGGGACAACGGGGATCCCCAATTTCTCCACCGCGGCCTTGGCGGCGATTTTGTCCCCCATCAGGCGAATGTGGTCGGCGCTCGGGCCAATGAATGTGATGCCGTGTTCCGCAACAATGTCCACGAACCCGGCGTTCTCCGACAGGAACCCATAGCCCGGGTGGATGGCATCGGTGTTGGTAATGTCGGCGGCGGAAATGATTGCCGGAATGTTGAGATAGCTGTCGGCCGCGGCCGGGGGGCCGATGCAAACCGCTTCGTCGGCAAGGCGCACATGCATGGCCTTGGCGTCGGCGGTGGAATGGACCGCAACGGTTTGGATGCCCATCTCATGGCACGCCCGGTGAATGCGAAGAGCGACCTCGCCGCGGCTCGCAATCAGGATCTTTTCAAACACCAGAGGTTTCCAGATTAGGCGATGGTCATCAGCGGCTGGCCGTATTCCACCGCCTCGCCATTGGTGATCAGCACCGCCTCCACCGTGCCGGACATATGGGCGGTGACGGGGTTCATGGTTTTCATGGCTTCGACGATCAACACCGTCTGGCCCTTGGAGACCGTGTCGCCGACCTGCGCGTAGGGCGGCGCGTTGGGCTCGGCCGCCAGGAAGACCGTGCCGACCATGGGCGAGGTCACATCACCCGGACCCGGCGTGCCCAGTGCGGCGGCAGCGGCGGAGGCGGGTTCAGCGGGCGGCGCCTGGGCTGCGGGTGCGGCGCCGGGGGCGACGCCAGCATTGCGCACAACTCTGATCGTGCGACCGTCTTCGGACCATTCCAATTCGGTCAGGCCGTTCTTTTCCATCTCGGCCGTCAGGGCGGCGATCAGCTCCGCATCAACTTTGGGGTGCGCCATTAATTACTAATCCGATTTTGCCAACAGACCGGCCATCGCCTCCATTGCCAGAACATAACCATCGCCGCCAAAGCCCGCGATCATGCCTTCGGCCGCGCGGCTGATGTAAGACCGCTGGCGGAAATGCTCGCGCCGGAAAATGTTCGACAGGTGCACTTCGATCAGCGGCAGCGCCACGGCCTGCAGAGCGTCTAGAATTGACACTGACGTGTGGGTAAATGCTCCGGCATTCAGAATGATCCCTTGGGCGGTTCCTCCCGCCACCTGAATCCACTCCACCAGTTCGTGCTCGGCGTTGCTCTGGCGGAAATCCGCCTCCAAGCCAAGCTCAGCCGCCTTGGCTTCGACCCGGGCCTGGATATCATCCAGCGTTTCCGAGCCATAAACTTCCGGCTCTCGCGACCCCAGCAAATTGAGGTTCGGCCCGTTGAGAATAAGGATCGGTGAGGCCATGGGGTTCCGCGCTGACAGACAGGAAGGCAGGTCAGCGGCCCGACCGGGGTTCCGCCGGACCGAATTGCCCCTTATATCACGTCCCGGCGACATCGGGACAGTTGAACCCGCCCCGGCCCCGAACCATACTTGGGGGCCACGGGGACAGTTAGGATACCAAAAACGATGCGGGTGACAATCAACGGCGAAACGCGGGAATTGCCTGCGCCAATTTCCCTGGACGCCCTGTTGCGGGAGCTGGAAATCGACCCCGGCAAGGTGGCATTGGAACGCAACCTGGAAATCGTGCCCAGGTCTGAATATCTCCAAACCCAAATCGCCGAAGGCGATAAACTGGAAATCGTGCACTTTATCGGTGGCGGTGATGATCCCCACGCTGGCGCCCTGGATCCCCTGGTGGTGGCCGGGACGACCCTGGAATCCAGGCTGATTGTCGGCACCGGCAAATACAAGGATTTCGAGGAAACCGCCAAGGCCATCGAGGCCTCCGGCGCCGACATGGTCACCGTGGCCGTGCGCCGGGTAAACATCGCCGACCCGTCCCAGCCCATGCTGGCCGACTATGTGGACCCAAAGGTCTACACGTACTTACCCAACACCGCTGGGTGCTTCACGGCGGACGAGGCGGTCCGCACCCTGCGCCTTGCCCGGGAAGCTGGCGGTTGGGCCCTGGTCAAACTGGAAATTCTGGGCGACCAGAAAACCCTGTACCCGGACATGCCGGAGACTCTGGTGGCGGCCGAGGCGTTGATCGCCGATGGCTTCCAAGTCATGGTTTATTGTTCCGACGATCCGTTGTTCGCGAAGAAATTGGAAGACGTGGGCTGCGCCGCGATCATGCCTCTGGCCGCCCCAATCGGCTCCGGCTTAGGCGTCCAGAACCCGGTGAATTTGCGCCTGATCGTCGAGCAAACCAAAGTGCCGGTGATCGTCGACGCCGGGGTCGGCACCGCCTCCGATGCCGCCGTTGCCATGGAGCTGGGCTGCGACGGTGTCCTCATGAACACGGCAATTGCCGAGGCTCGGGACCCGGTGCGCATGGCCCGGGCCATGAAGCTGGCGGTTGAGGCCGGGCGCGACGCTTACCTGGCCGGGCGCATGGCCAAGAAGCTTTACGCCGATCCGTCGTCGCCCCTGGCGGGGCTCATATAGAGCCCCGTTATTATTGAAATGCCGGGGCTCATTTAGCGCTCTAGTCCTTCCATTCCCACCTGAAGTTGGTAGTGTGCGGGAACCGTTCCCGCGGGGGGAGGGGCGACCATGGAAGAAGAAGGCGACGAATCCAAAGACTTGGACACGACTAGTGGGGCTGAGTCGGCCCCTTTAGCGGGTCAGGACGCTGCGCAAACCGATCCCCAACAGGACAAGGCTTCGCGCCAAAAAGAATTCTGGCCTGTGGAATTCGCGGACCCGCCTGAGCCACTTGCGGGGATTATCCTGCGAAATCTTCTGTTCAATATTTTGACTCTCTGGATTTACCGATTTTGGGCCCGCACGAATGTCCGGCGGTATTTGTGGCGCAATATGACGGTGCAAGGTGACGCCCTGGAGTACACCGGCCGGGGCTTGGAATTGTTTCTGGGTTTTCTGCTGATTGCCGTAACGATTTTTCTGCCGCTGTTCATTATTTCAACGGTCGTCCAGTTGCTTGCCGGCCCCACGGCAATTGGTTTTTTTACGCTCGTTGTTTACGGTCTGATTGTTTGGCTGATCGGGTTCGGACTTTTCCGGGCCCGGCGCTATCGCTTATCGCGCACCCTATGGCGCGGGGTTCGGGCCAGCCAAAGCGGGTCAGCACGAGAATACGGGCTGAGGTTCCTTGGATACGGAATTCTGCGGGTGCTTTCGCTGGGCTGGTTTACGCCCGCAGCCAATGCCCGCCTTTGGGCCTATCGCTACAACAACAGTTTGGCGATGTCCGGTTCGAGGTCACCGATAACACCGCAGAGGGCTTGTATAGGGCGTTCCTTAACGCCTGGGTGCCGATGATGGGGATCTTCCTGATTCCACTCTTTTGGGTAATTCCAGGATTTTATCCTGGCAGTGGGTTTTTGTTCCTGTTCACGTTCATCGCCTGGGTCCTGACACCAATCGCGTTTGTTTTCACCTGGATTTGGTACAAAGGCTTTGAGCTGCGGACCCTGATTGGGCGACTTCGGTTCGAGGGTGTTCAGTTCCAATTCGACGCAAGGGGCGGGGAGCTGTTCTGGCTTCTTTTTGGTAACTTGTTGATTACCCTCCTGACATTGGGAATTGCGGCCCCGGTTGCCCAGCGCCGGGTTGCAGCGTTTGTTGCACTTCATTTGTCGGCCACCGGCGTTGCCGATCTCGACAACATCATCCAAAGCGCCCAGGAGGTGCCGGGCATTAGCGAGGGCATCGCCGACGCCCTGGACTTTGGCTCGGTATGACGGACCAGTCCGAGAACTTTGCCAGTTTTTTTGATGGCCTTTCCACCAAACCGCGCCGAGTGGAAATCTCGGAGCATTCCGAAGGGCTGACGTTTACCAATACCCAGACCGGTGAAATGACTTTTTGGCGGTGGCGCGACCTGCGGCTGGCCCAACAGCGGCAGCGCGGCGCGGTGCTGGTGGTGACCAACGCCAAACATCCCGACGCCCGCTTAGGTTTCGAGACTGAACTGTTGCGGGACATGGTTGCGCGAAACGTTCCCATACTTGCGCGGCCCAAGGGCCGCATGAGCTCCAAATTCACCTGGGGGGTGTTGGTGGGGTTCTTCAGTGTGGTCGCGGGCGCCGTCCTGGTTTTCAC
>JAKZSO010000153.1:0-10716 GCA_047517625.1 Alphaproteobacteria bacterium | reverse complement strand
ATATCGGGGCGCGTGAATCCGAACGGCAATTAAGAGCGGATCGCGCCCACGTGAATCGAATCATTGCCCCGCAATATCGGGGCGCGTGAATCCGAACGGCAATTAAGAGCGGATCGCGGCCCGGGCTCCTCAAATCGTTGCTCCGCAACATTCGAATCGTTGCTCCGCAACATTGAGGGCGCGTGATTCCGAACGGCAATTAAGAGCGGATCGCGCCCGCTTGAATCGAATCATTGCTCCGCAATATCGGGGCGCGTGAATCTGAACGGCAATTAAGAGCGGATCGCGCCCACTGATGGCGCGTGAATCCGAACGGCAAAAAAGTGCGGAACGGCTTAGTTTTTGAGCGCTTCCTTCAACGGTTCCAGCAACGCTTCGTACTTGTTCCAGTGGCCAACGGAATGCGTTGTCATGGCCTGGCGCACTTGCCACGGGGTGGCGGAAACCACCATTCCTTCCGCCGACTGAAATTCCAGGCAAGCGGCGTCCCACGTCAGGCCGCAAGCCTCGATGACGCCCCGGGCGACGGGCTCCGGGTCCGCCACCAGGTCTTCATATGCCACGGTGTGAATATCCATCACCGTGTGCCAGTGATCCATGGCCCGGGCGAGGGTACGGGCCTGACCGCCCAAGGATTTCAAATCCGACGAATACGGGAACTTGCCGGTCAGATCGTGAAAATACAGGGACAAGCATTGGTCCATGGGCTCCCGGGTCACGTGGATAACCTGGGCGTGGGGGATCATCAATTTAACCAGCCCCAGGACTTGGGCATAGGCGGGGCTTTTGTCGACAATGCGCTTGGCCACGGGCGCTAGTTCCTGACGCCGGGCGACCAACATCATTGCCGTTTCCCCGGCCCTGTCCGCGTCAAGTTTGGCCATGCACCCGGGAAAATCCGATCCCGCTTCGATCATATGGGGCAACTGTTGGGCGAGGCGGAAAACGTCCATCAGCTCGCCGGTGCCGTGGACATCCGGGTGGGCGCCGATGATCTGTTCCACCAGCGTTGCGCCGGACCGGGGGGCGCCGACTACAAACACCGGAACATCGGATTGGATGCCGAAATCCGGGCGGCTGGCGAAAAAATCGGCGCTGAAGGTTTCGATAATGCGATCGATTTCGGCGCTATAAGAGTCCAGATCAAACGCTGGATCAGGGCGGCGGATGGCGGCGACCGATTGCAGCAAGGTTGCGGCCTCAGCGACCTCGCCCCGGCGGTCCTGCCACCGGGCCAGGGCCAGGGCGGCACGGATTTTCTCATTGGCCGGCCCGTCATCGGCGGCGGTTGTTTTCAGGGTTTGTTGTTGGCCGTCGAACAGTTCGTAGCCGCCAAGATCAGCCAACCCCGCCAACGCAACGATGTTGTTGGGATTGTGTTCCAGGGCGTCCACATAAACGTCGGCGGCGGCATCGAATTCGCCGAGGCCGGTCAGCGTTGCCCCGATCTGGTTTGCGGTGCCGTCGTCTGGTGCCTGTTCCATGTGGGTCCGCAGCACTGCCAAGGCATCACCGCAACGACCGGCCTGGGACATTGTTTCGGCCAAATTGGAAGCGATGCGGGAATCCGGTTTGGCGAATTCCAGCGCTTGCTCCAACGCCGCGATGGCCTCGGGAAACCTGCCCTGATAGCGCAGGGCCAAGCCATAATTGTTGAAGCCGCCGATGCTGTCGGGGGTTTGTTCGATGACCTCTTCGTACATGTGGATGGCTTCGTCGGTTTTGCGTTGGGCCGAAAACGAATTTGCGATGTTCAAAGCGGAATCGATGTCTTCCGGGTCCAATTCCTGAGCCTTTCGGAAATGGGCCACCGCCGCTTCGTGGTCGCCGGCATGCTGAACCGCACCACCCAGATTGTTGTGGACAACCGCGCTGGTGGGGGCCAACGCCACCGCCCGGCGGAAATGCTTCAAGCCCGCCTCGGTCTCGCCCTTTTGCAACAAGATCCCACCCAGGCTGGTGTGCATGTTGGTCGATTTTGGCTCCAGCCGCACCGCCCTTTGCATGCGGTCCAGGGCGGCATCCATATCGCCGGAATCGAGTTCGGCCATTGCCAAGTTGTAATGGGCCTGGCCATTGGTCGGTTTCAGGTCCGCCGCCATTTCCAGCGACAGCCGGCCTTCGTCTCGGCGCCCTAGCATGTTCAAAGCAATGCCCAGGTTCATGTGCGACTCGGCGTTTTGGGGATTGATTTGAATGGACTCCCGGAAATGCTTTTCCGCCGCGGTGGTCTGGCCGGTTTGCAGGGCGATGACCCCCAGCAAATGCAGGGCCTCGGCGTTTTTGTCGTTGAGGCTTAGAACGCCGCGCACGGCAGTTTCAGCGTCGCCAATACGGCCGCCCGCCAGAGCGGCCCGGGCGAGTTGCAACCTGTTTGCCTCCGTATTGGGGTTTTGCGCCATCGGAATTGGTTAGGCGGCCCTGGAAAGGGATGCTCCTGTTCTTGCTTCCAGTTCCAACAAGGCGCGCTTGGTGGTGAGCCCTCCGGCCCCGGAATACCCGCCCAGCCCGCCGCCGGTGGCGACAATGCGGTGGCAGGGAATCAGGATCGGAATGGGATTGGCCCGGCACGCCCCACCCACGGCCCGCGGCGCCGAACCGAGTTGGTTGGCGACGTCGCCATATGTCAGAGTTTCCGCGGATGGAATTTGCTCCATCACCCGCCAAGCCCGGCGCTGAAAGCCGGTGCATTGGGGGGCCATGGGCAGATCAAATGGCGCCGCGGACCCGGCGAAATAGTTCCGCAGCCAAGCGGCGGCGGCGGTCAAAAGGTCGGAACTGGTGTCGGCATCATTGCCCGGGCCACCCTGGCCCCAGGCCACACGCACGATGGCGCCGGTCTGCTCGAAAATGGTCAAATCGCCCACAGGAGACGAAATCGTCATGCGTGCTGGAGGATCAGGCTGGATCATCATTGTCTCTCCCGAATAGTGTTCATGAGCTCTGATTTTAGCGCGCCCACGTCGGTAATGGGCAGCGAACAAGACTGACGGATGCATACGAAAGCCGTGGCCCTGGCGTCAAGTTGGACCCTTCCCCAGGCCGGGTGGTTTTCGGGAAACTCTTGCCCGGGCTCCACCCAAGATAGAACCCGGTGGGGCGCAGCGGCGGCGTGGGCGGTCAGGACCAAGGCCCGGGCTTGCACGTCGTCGCGGGCGCCGATGATGACAATTTGCAGCCCGGTTCCTAACACCTCGGCGGCGTTCAGCAACGAGGCCAAGGGCACAACATCGTGATCTTTGCTGGCCGGAAAAGCGGCGTGAATGGCCTCGGCACGGGCGCGGTATTTGTCGTTTCCGGTCAAATAAAACAGGCGCGCTAGCGCCTCGGCGGCCAGGCCATTGCCCGACGGAGTGGCGTCATCATTGGCGTGGCGAGGGCGATGGATCAGCACCTCGCCGTCGGCGGCGGTAAAGAAATAACCGCCGTTTTCCGTGTCCCAGAATTGTTCGTCTAGCACCGCGATCCAACGTTCGGCCCATACCAAATAGTCCGGGGCCGCGGTCGCCTCGGCCAGGGCTAGGGCGGCCCCGGCCATTGCGGCGTAGTCGGTGAGGAACGAAACCCCGGAGGCGCGGTCGCCCAGGGCCGAATGGCTCAGGCGTGCACCAGCGGTTTTGGCGCCACACACGTGGCGGAACGCGACTTCAGCCGCTGTCAGCCAACCCGGTTCATCAAAAGCAATAGAGGCCCGGGCCAGGGCGGCGATCATGAGCCCATTCCAATCGGCCAAGACCTTGTCATCCCGGCCCGGGGCAACGCGGGTGCGACGGGCGGCCAACAATTTCGCGCGCATGGCCGCCAGGGCGCGTTCGGACTTCTGGTCGCCGAGTTCCGGGGCTTTGGATCGATTGAGAATCGTGCTGCCTTCCCAATTTCCACCAGCGGTCACATCGTAGGCCGCGGCGAAAACCCCGGCATCGTCGGGACCCAGCACCTGGGAAATTTCTTCGCCGCGCCAAACGTAAAACCGACCTTCTTCGCCGGCGGAATCGGCGTCGAACGACGACACAAAGCCGCCGCCCTCGGCGGTCAAATCCCGTAACACCCAGGCCGCCGTTTCCTTTACACGGGCCGCGTACAAGGGGCTCGACGTCCTGAGCCAGGCGTTGGTCAGCACCCCGATGAGCAAGGCGTTGTCGTACAGCATCTTTTCGAAATGGGGAATCAGCCACGCCTCATCGGTGGCGTAGCGGGAAAACCCGCCGCCCAGATGATCGTAAATCCCGCCTTGGCTCATGCGGTCCAAGGCGACGGTGACAGTCGTTGCCATCTCCGCGCTGCCGGTGCGCAAATGACCCCGCCACAAAAAATCCAAGGCCATGGCCATGGGAAATTTTGGCGCCCCTGGGAAGCCCCCATAAACAGGGTCCATTGCAGCGGCCAACCAGGCGGCGGCCGCGTCGATGCTGTCCGGCCACGCCAGAGCAGCCCCCGCAGGTGGCGACCCTGTGCCCTGGTCCATGTTGGCGCGCAACGCCGCGGCTAGGTGATCCGTGCTGGCGGTAATTTTTTCTGGCGCGTCCCGGTACAGCCGGGCGATTTGGTTGAGAAGATCGGGGAACCCGGGCCGGCCCCAGCGCGGCACAGGTGGTATGTAGGTGCCGCCCCAAAACGGGGCCCCATCGGCGGTCAAGAACATCGTCAATGGCCAGCCCCCATGTTCGCCCATGGTGGCCAGCGCCGATTGGTATATATGGTCTAGGTCGGGTCGTTCTTCGCGGTCGACCTTGACGCAAATGAAGTTGTCGTTCATGAGCCGGGCGATGGCCGCGTCTTCGAAACTTTCGTGGGCCATGACGTGGCACCAGTGGCAGGCGGCATAACCGATGCTGAGCAAAACCGGCTTGCCCCCGGCCTTGGCCGCGGCCAGGGCCTCGGCGGACCACGGGCGCCAATCCACTGGATTGTCGCTGTGCTGTAATAGATAGGGGCTGGTGGCTGCGGCCAGGGCGTTCGGCATGGAAAACAAAGATAGGTCTGAGTACTACCGAAAGCACGTTTTCATCTGCATTAACCAACGGCCCGAGGGCGACCCCAAAGGCTGCTGCTGGGACAAGCGCTCGGTACGGCGGCGCCTGTTCATGAAAAACCGGGCCAAGGAGCTCGGCCTGGACGACGTGCGTATCAACGCCTCGGGCTGCCTGGACCGCTGTGAATTGGGCCCCACCATGGTGATTTATCCAGAGGGCGTCTGGTACACCTTCGAAAATGACGAAGACATCGAGGAAATTCTCCAACGCCACGTGATCGACGACGCCCGGGTCGACCGCTTGCGTCTTCCACCGCCGGCGCCAGACGATGCTTGAATCCGCGGCCACGATTTTCGCCCTGTCCAGCGGTCAGGACAAGGCCGGGATCGCCGTGGTGCGTATCTCTGGCCCCAGTGCCGGGCCGGCGCTATGCGCGATCGCCGGTGCCCTGCCGGAGCCCCGCCACGCCACGGTGGCGGCCATCACCGCACCGTCTGGGGACCTGATTGATCGCGGCCTGGTGCTGTGGTTTCCCGGCCCCGCCAGCGTCACCGGCGAAGACGTGGCCGAGATCCACATTCATGGCGGCCCCGCCATTGTTTCAGCCCTGCTGACGGCGCTGGCGCGGCAAACCGGGCTTCGTGGCGCGGAACCCGGCGAGTTTTCGCGCCGTGCCTTTCACAACGGCAAGTTTGACCTGACCCAAATCGAGGCCCTGGCCGACGCCATCCACGCCCAGACCGAGGCTCAGCGGCGCCAGGCGGTGCGCCAAATGGAAGGCGAAATGGGTCGGGCAGTTGATGCCTGGCGGGACGAAGTTCTGCGCGCCTTGGCCCATTTGGAGGCCGCCATCGATTTTGCCGACGAAGAGCTGCCCGGTGACATTTTGGCCAAGGCGGCCGCCAGAATCGAAGCCGTCCTGGCCCCCATGGAAGCGCGCCTGAACGACAACCATCACGGAGAGCGCTTGCGGGACGGTGTCCGCATGGTCTTGATGGGCGCGCCAAATGTGGGGAAGTCGAGCCTGCTGAACCGCCTGGCGCGCCGGGACGCGGCGATCGTTTCCGCCATTGCCGGAACCACCCGGGACGTCTTGGAAATCAATTTGGATTTAGCTGGTTATCCCGTGATCCTGGCGGATACCGCGGGGTTGCGAGATGTCGCCGGGCAAGTGGAGGCCGAGGGCGTGCGCCGGGCCCGTGCTCAAGCCGAGGCGGCGGATGTCAAAATTGCACTGTTCGATGGCGGGCGCTGGCCGCACCGGGACTCGGCTACCGGGAATTTGGTTGATGGCGATACACTGGTGGTGGTCAACAAGTCCGATTTGATGACGGACGCTGGGCGGGGCCCGGAGGCGCTGTTCGTTTCCGCCAAAACCGGCGCCGGTCTTGACGAGTTGGTTGGCCGCTTGGGGCAATTGGCCGCCGCCAAGGCTGGGAATTCGGAACACTCGTGGCTAACCCGGGCCCGGCACCGCGAGGCCCTGACCGCTTGCGTCGGTCATTTGCAGGCCTTCGTTTCGGTTTGGGAGACCGTGGGAATAGAGCTTTCGGCCGAAGAATTGCGGCTGGGGGCCAGGGCTCTGGGCCGCATCACCGGGCGCGTTGATGTGGATGATCTACTAGATATTGTGTTTGCGGACTTCTGCATTGGCAAATAAGCGATTATGACCGGTAAACCCAGCCAAATAATCCAGCCCGCCACGGACCTCGACGCGGCCCACTATGACGTCATCGTCGTCGGTGGCGGCCATGCCGGCTGCGAGGCCGCGGCGGCATCAGCGCGGTCCGGGGCCCGCACTTTGCTGTTGACCCACAAGGTCGAAACCATTGGGGTGATGTCGTGCAACCCCGCTATCGGCGGCTTGGGTAAGGGCCACCTAGTGCGCGAAATCGATGCCCTGGATGGGCTGATGGGCCGGGTGTCCGACGCTGCGGGAATCCAATTCCGGGTCCTGAACCGGTCAAAAGGCGCGGCGGTGCGCGGGCCCCGGGCGCAGATGGATCGGGCGCTCTACCGAACCGCCATGCAGGCCGAAATTGCCGTTCAGGCCAACCTGGAGGTGGCAGCCGGTGGCGCCGACGACTTGGTTTTGGCTCGTTCTGGCCCGGACGCCCGGGTGGTGGGGGTCCGCACGGTTGACGGCGCAGCGGTAATGGCGGCCGCCGTGGTGCTGACCACCGGAACCTTCCTGAGCGGGATGATCCATCTGGGCAAGACCCAAATCCCCGCCGGGAGGGACGGCGAGGCCCCGGCCTTGGGGCTGTCCGAAACCCTCAGCACCGCCGGGTTCCGCCTGGGCCGGCTGAAGACCGGAACGCCGCCGCGGTTGGATGGCCACACCATCCAATTTGACGCGCTGGAGGCTCAGCCGGGGGACGACCCGCCGGTGCCGTTTTCGACCTTAACAGCCGCCATCACCGGGCGCCAAATCCCTTGCCACATCACGGCGACGACGGTGGCCACCCACGACATAGTCCGAGCGAACCTTGGCCAATCGCCGATGTATTCCGGCCAGATCGAATCCCACGGGCCGCGGTACTGTCCGTCCATCGAGGACAAGGTCGTCCGATTTGGCGACCGCGACGGCCACAACATTTTTCTGGAGCCCGAAGGCTTGGATGACGACACCGTTTATCCCAACGGCATCTCCACTGCGTTGCCCGAAGACGTTCAATTGGCCGTGGTTCAATCCATCCCGGGACTGGAGGATGCGCGGATTTTGCGCCCGGGCTATGCCATCGAATATGATTTTGTCGACCCGCGGGAACTTGCGCCCACGCTGGAGACCCAGCGCATCGGCGGGCTGTATCTGGCAGGGCAAATCAATGGCACCACCGGCTACGAAGAGGCCGCGGCCCAGGGCTTGATCGCCGGGACCAACGCCGCCCAATTTGCCGGCGGCGGCGCTGGCTTTGTCCTCGGCCGTGCCGACGCCTACACCGGCGTCATGATCGATGACCTGGTGAACCGGGGCGCCGCCGAGCCTTATCGCATGTTCACCTCCCGGGCTGAATACCGGCTCAGCCTGCGTGCCGACAACGCGGACCAGCGTCTGACCGAATTGGGGGCCAAGGCTGGGATCGTGTCGAGCCAGCGGCTGGAAGCTTACCGGGCCAAAGCGTACCGACTGGCGGACGGGCGTCGGCGAATTAAGGGCGTCGACTTGTTCCCAAATGATGCGCGGGTCGCGGGCCTAGCGATCAAACGCGATGGGGTGCGGCGCACCGGCGCCGATCTGCTGGCCGGGGGTCAGGCCGGGTGGAACGACCTGATCCGGGTATGGCCGGAACTTGGCGACATCGCCCCAACTGACGCCGAGCAGATTGAAATCGAGGCTCGGTACACCGTCTACCTGGCGCGCCAGGATGCCGAAATTCTGGCGTTCCGGCGGGACGAGGGCCTGGCGTTGGCTAGAGATTTGGATTTTGACGCAATCCCGGGGCTGTCCACCGAAGCGCGCTCGGCGCTGGCCGTTGCCCGGCCGGCCAGCATCGGCGCGGCCGCCCGGGTTCCCGGGGTGACGCCGGGGGCGGTCACCAGCCTGTTGGCCCACGCCCGGCGAGATCAAAAACTAGCCGCGGGAAAATGACGGTGGATTCCGACAGCCGGTTCGGACCGGAAGAATTTCAGGCCGAGACTAATGTTTCACGTGAAACAATCGAGCGCCTTGAAACTTACGTTGAGATTTTGAAAACTTGGTCGACTCGGCTAAATCTCATCGGTCCGGGGACGATGGGCCAAATTTGGCACCGGCATTTTTTCGATTCCGCGCAGTTCTTGACTCACGCCCCGCCCCACGGCGCCGACACGCCTCGGATCTGGGCCGATATCGGTTCCGGCGCGGGTTTCCCTGGGATGGTGTTGGCCATTTTGGGTGTTGGACCGATGCATCTGGTGGAAGCGAATTCCAACAAGTGTGAATTCTTGGCCGAGGTTTCCCTGGCAACCGGAACCCAGATCACTCTTCATGATCGACGGATCGAAAACATGGACCCCGAGGATTTTTCTGGGACGGGCCCCGATGTCATCGCCGTTCGAGCCGTGGCGCCTCTGCCCAAATTTTTGAAAAGCATATCGAAAATTATCACCCCAACGACGGTCCTGTTGCTGGCGGCAGGACAAGATGTAGCTGGGCCGTTGACCAAAGCGGGCAAATCCTGGAGGATGACTGTGGAAAGGCTGCCGAGCGTCACTCACCCAGCCTCAAACTTTTTGCGCATTCAGGGTCTGCAGGCCATTGGAGCCAACCCCGAAAAAATCGAGTAGTCCGCGAAAATTTTCGCTGGGCGCAACCCGGGTGTTGGCTATCGCCAACCAAAAAGGCGGCGTTGGCAAGACAACCACGGCGGTGAATCTGGCCACCGCCTTGGTGGCCGTCGGCCAATCGGTGTTGCTGATTGATTTTGACCCCCAAGGCAACGCAAGCACGGGCCTGGGCGTGCCGCCTTCCGCCCGAAAAACCGGCACATACGAAGTCATCCTGGGGTCCGCGACCATCGGCCAGGCCACCGTGGCGTCGGGCATCCCCAATCTCAGCGTGGTCCCGTCCACCGTGGATTTGTCGGGGGCGGAACTGGAACTGGTGGACATGGACCGACGGGCCTATCGCCTGCGCGAAGCGGTGGCCGGCGTTGCTGGCAAATACGATTATGTCATGATCGATTGCCCGCCGTCCCTGGGCTTGTTGACCCTGAACGCTATGGTCGCCGCCGATGCGCTGCTGGTGCCGCTGCAGTGCGAATTTTATGCTTTGGAGGGTCTCAGCCACTTGATCCGCACCATCGACCGGGTCCGAGAAGGCTTCAATTCCGCTCTGGAAATCCAGGGGGTGGTACTGACGATGTTCGACAAACGCAACAATTTGTCCGACCAGGTGGCCGCGGATGTGCGCGGTTTTTTGGGGGACAAGGTGTACAGAACGGTGATCCCCCGCAATGTCCGGGTATCCGAAGCCCCATCGTTTGGCAAGCCCGCCTTGCTTTACGATTTCCGGTGCGCGGGCAGCCAAGCGTACATTTCCCTGGCTCGCGAAATGATTGAACGGGAACGTCAATTGCGGGCAGCCTGATCGACCTGACCCAGGGAACGGCGACCATCAACCAGGAGTTCCCCATGAGCGAAGAAGGCACCAAAAGACAAGGCCTGGGGCGCGGTTTATCGGCACTGCTGGGCGAGGATTCCGAGGATTACGCCAGCCTGGATCGGGCCCGATCTTCCAGAGAAGTTCCGATTGAAGCGCTGCATCCCAATCGATTCCAGCCAAGACGCCGATTCGGATCCGAAGAACTCGCCCCCCTGGTCGCCTCGGTTCGGGAAAAAGGGATCCTGCAGCCGATCCTGGTGCGCCGCGTTCCCGTCGAGGATGCGGGCGAAGATGAGGCATTCGAAATTGTCGCCGGAGAGCGCCGGTGGCGCGCTGCCCAAGAGGCGCAGTTGCACCGGGTGCCGGTGGTCATCAAAGAACTCGATGATACCGAATCCCTCGAAGTCGCCCTGGTCGAAAATTTACAGCGCCAGGATCTGTCGCCGTTGGAGGAAGCCCAAGGCTACAGCCGCCTGATGGAAGAATTCGGCCACACCCAAGAGCGCCTGGCTCAGGTCATCGGCAAGAGCCGCAGTCATTTGGCCAACATGCTGCGGCTGATGGCGCTGCCGGACGAAGTCAAGGAAATGCTGGATGACGGCAGACTTACCGCCGGCCACGGCCGCGCCATTTTGGCCGCCGACAACCCGGTAGCGG
>JAKZSO010000152.1:0-9344 GCA_047517625.1 Alphaproteobacteria bacterium | reverse complement strand
CAGTGCTCGCTCCACATGACCGAGAAAATGCCCAGTTCGGTGACATTCGGCTCCCGCCCGAGAATTTCCACCGTGCGCGCGTATTCCTCGCCGGACAGACCGAATTCAATTGCCTTTGCCGCCATTTCTGGAATATTTGGGGTGTTCATGCCAAAACCGTGGCCAAGCCGTCGAACATCTTGGTCCCATCTGTGCCGCCCAAACGGGCATCAGCGACCCGCTCCGGGTGCGGCATCATTCCCAAGACATTTCCAGCTTCGTTCAAAATACCTGCGATATCCCGGGCCGCGCCATTGGGGCTGATCCCTGCCTCGCCATCAGGGCCGCAATAGCGGAAGGCCACCAAGCCTTGGCCTTCCAGGCGGTCCAGGGTATCTTCCGCCGCACGGAAATTGCCGTCTTGGTGGGCCACCGGGATGTTTACGATCTCGCCCACGTCGTACGACCGGGTGAACATTGATGCGGTGTTTTCGACCCGCATCGGCACATTCCGGCAGACGAAATTCAGGCCGGCATTGCGCAGAATGGCGCCCGGCAGCAAGCCGCTTTCAGTCAAAATCTGAAAGCCGTTGCAGATGCCCAGCACAGCGACCCCGGCGTTCGCCTTTGCGGCCACCGCGGCCATGACGGGCGATCGGGCGGCCAGGGCCCCGGCGCGCAAATAATCGCCGAAAGAAAACCCGCCGGGCAGGACGATCAAGTCGACATTGGCCAGGGTGGTTTCCCGGTGCCAGACCATCATTGGTGAAGCGCCGGTGGATCGCGCGATTGCCACCGCAGCGTCGCGGTCGCAATTCGATCCCGGGAAGACGATAACGGCGGCTCTCACGCGCAGGCCACCGGGGCGTTGGCTGCTATTCCGCCACCTCGACGGCGTACTCTTCGATCACCAAATTGGCCAGCAAGCCTTCGCACATGGCGTTGACGTCGGCACGGGCTTTTTCGGGATCGGTTTCCGCCAAATCAAGCTCCAGGTATTTGCCTTGGCGAACGCCAGACACACCCTGGAACCCCAAATTTCCAAGGGCGTTGGCGATGGCTTTGCCCTGGGGGTCGAGGATGCCGGACTTCAACGTGATGTGGACGCGCGCCTTCACGCCTACTGCATCACCTTTGGGCCCTGGATATCCCGGGGGCCGCTTTCGGGCAAAATCCCCAAACGCTGGGCAACTTCTTGGTACGCTTCGGCGACGCCGCTCATGTCCCGGTGCAGCCGGCCTTTGTCCATTTTGTCAATGCCACTGACGTCCCACAGACGGCAGCTATCGGGGCTGATTTCGTCGGCCAGCAGGATGGTCAACTCGTCATTGGCGTTGTAATGGCGTCCGTACTCGAGCTTGAAATCCACCAACCGGATGCCGACGCCGACAAGCAAGCCGGACAGGAAATCATTGATGCGCAATGACAGCGCCATGATCTCGTCCAGCTCCTGCGGAGTCGCCCAGCCGAACGCGGTGATGTGTTCTTCCGACACCAGCGGGCTGTCCGCCTGACCGGCCTTGTAGCGAAATTCCACCACCGAGCGCGGCAATGTGGTGCCTTCCGGGATCCCAAGGCGTTTGCAGATGGAGCCGGCGGCGACATTGCGGACGATGACATCCAAAGGAATGATCTCCACCTGGCGGATCAATTGTTCCCGCATGTTCAGACGGCGGACGAAATGGGTCGGGATCCCGACCTCGCCCAGGCGAGTCATCAGGTATTCGGAAATCCGGTTGTTGAGCACGCCCTTGCCGGTAATGACGCCGCTTTTGCGGTCGCTCAAGGCGGTGGCGTCGTCTTTGAAATGTTGGACAAGCGTTCCCGGCTCGGGGCCTTCGAAAATGACTTTGGCCTTGCCTTCGAAAATTTGTCTGCGTCGCGCCATGGTGAGGTTTCCTGGGACAACGGTCCCTGCAGAAGAGGGCTGGACAGTACTCGAAAACCCCAGCCCGCACAACGAGCCGCAAATGTGGGCCATCACGCCGCACGGAGCCCCACAAGCTTGCCAGAACCCGCGATATTCATTGATTTGGCGCGGTTAGAAGGCTATCCCTTTGGGCACATTTTAGTGAGGGGTGCGGGGCCCTGGAGGACCAAATATGCCGACGTTTGACGATCGAGAAAAGGGCTTCGAAGACAGGTACGCCCACGACAAGGAATTCGAATTCAAGGTTGGGGCCCGGCGCAACAAACTGTTGGGCCTGTGGGCGGCGGAACTGATGGGGTTGGAGGGTGAGGCCGCCGCCGCCTATTCCCTGGAAGTGATCGAGGCTGATTTCGAAGAGGCCGGCGACGAAGATGTTTTCAAAAAGGTATGGGGTGATTTTCAGGCCAAGTCCGTGGATCAGTCAGAGCACCAGGTGCGCAGGCAAATGTCCGATCTGCTGGAAGAAGCCAAAAGCCAGCTTTACGAAGACTAGCCGGGCCGGTCTGCTAGCCGAATACGCGCTTGAATATCAGATCCGCCCGGGCGGTGTGCCGGGACACGTCGAACGCCGCGGCCAAGGCGTCCGGCGACAATGCCGCGGTGACCCGGGCATCCGATTTCAGGGCATCGTGGAACGACCCCCCGTCTTCCAAGACCTTCGCGGCGTTTTCCTGGACCACGGTATAGGCTTCCTCCCGGGCCATGCCCGAATCGGTCAGGGCCAACAACACGCTCTGGGAAAACACCATTCCTCCGAGCTGATCCAGATTTTTCCGCATGGTGTCCGGGTGGACAACCAGTTGATCCATCATTCCGGTTAACCGGTGCAGGGCGAAATCCAGGGCGATAGTAGCGTCCGGTGCGAACACCCGCTCCACCGCCGAATGGGAAATGTCGCGCTCGTGCCACAAGCTGATGTTTTCGATCGCCGGGATGACCGCCGCCCGCACCACCCGGGACAGGCCGGTCAGGTTTTCCGACAGTATCGGATTGCGTTTGTGGGGCATTGCCGACGAACCCTTTTGGTCCGCCGCGAAGAATTCCTGGACCTCGGCGACCTCGGTGCGCTGGAGATGGCGGATTTCCGTGGCCAGGCGCTCCACTGACCCGGCGATGACACCCAACGTGGCGAAGTACATTGCGTGGCGGTCCCGGGGAATGACCTGGGTCGAAATGGGCTCAATCTTAAGGCCCAGCGCCGCCGCAACGTGGGCCTCAACCGCCGGGTCGATGTTGGCGAACGTACCAACGGCGCCGGAAATTGCGCAGGTGGCGATTTCCTCACGCGCCGCGGCCAGACGTGTGCGACCGCGGTCGAATTCGGCGTAGGCCTGAGCGAGCTTGAGGCCAAACGTGGTGGGCTCGGCATGGATGCCGTGGCTGCGGCCGACGCACACCGTGTTTTTGTGCTCCTCGGCCCGGCGCCGGAGGACCGCCAGCAAGGCATCCAAATCCGCCATCAAAATGTCGGTGGCCCGGGTCAGCTGCACCGCCAATGCGACGTCCAAAACATCCGACGACGTCAGGCCCCTGTGGACGAACCGAGAGTGCTCGCCCACGTGTGCGGCAACGTTGGTAAGGAAAGCGATGACGTCGTGGCGGGTCTCGCGCTCGATCTCGTCGATGCGCCCGACTTCAAATGCGCCTTTGTCGCGCAGGGCGTCGGCGGCTTCCTGGGGGATTTGCCCCAGATCGGCCAAGGCCTGGGCCGCGTGAATTTCGATCTCCAGCCAGATACCGAACCGGCTTTCCGGCTCCCAGATCGCGGCCATGGCCGGCCGGCTGTAGCGCGGAATCATTCCAAAAGTCCCATGGACTTGAAGCTTGCGTGCTGGCCCCGGCCAATCACGATGTGATCGTGCAGGACCACACCCAAGCTCTTGCCGGCAGCGGAAACCTTTGCCGTCATGTCGATGTCGGCCCTGGATGGTGTGGGGTCGCCGCTGGGGTGGTTGTGGACCATGATGATCGCCGACGCGCCCAATTCCAACGCCCGGCCCACAACCTCGCGCGGGTAAACCGGTGTGTGGTCGACGGTGCCTTCTTCTTGTTGTTCATCGGCGATCAACGTGTTCTTGCGGTCCAGGTACAGAACCCTGAATTGCTCGATCTTGTTGTACGCCATGCTGGCGGTGCAGTAGTCAATTAACGCGGCCGACGAACTCAGCGTCGGGCGGTTCAAGACGGTGCTTTGGGCCATGCGCAGCGCCGAGGCCTGGACGGTTTTGATCGCCGCGGCCGTGACCTCGCCGACCCCATCTACTTCCATTAGCCGGGCGGGTTCGGCGCTGACCACGTCGCCGAAGCTGCCGAATTTCTTGATCAGTTTTTTGGCCAAAGGTTTCATGTCGCCGCCCCTGGTTTTGCCGAGATAGAGCACCATTTCCAGCAATTCGTAGTCGGGGAGAGCGTCGGCGCCGCCGTTGAGAAACCGCTCGCGCAGCCGCGCCCAATGTCCGCGGTAATGGGGGCTGTTGGCCACCTGGCCTCAATCGGTTCCGTAGGGTGGCTTGTTCAGACCCGCTGGCGAGGCTGTGAAAATCTCCACACCGTCGGCGGTCACCGCCACCGAATGCTCGAACTGGGCTGACAAAGACCGGTCCTTGGTCACCGCGGTCCAGCCGTCATTCTTCATGCGCACGTGCCATTTGCCGTGGTTGATCATCGGTTCAACGGTGAAGAACATGCCCGCGACCAACTCCGTCCCAGCCCCCGGCTCGCCATAATGAAGAATGTTGGGGGCGTCGTGGAACACTTGGCGGATCCCGTGGCCGCAAAAGTCCCGCACGACTGAAAAACGGTCCGCTTCGGCGAACGACTGAATCGCGTGGCCGATATCGCCGGTGGTGGCGCCCGGGCGGATTTGGACGATCCCGCGCATCATCGCTTCATAAGTGACCTCGCACAGGCGCTCGGCTTTACGGCTGGGCCGCCCCGACATGTACATGCGGCTGGAGTCTCCGTGCCAGCCGTCGATGACAGCCGTGACGTCGATGTTCAGGATATCGCCGTCCTCCAGCACCTTGGCGCCGGGGATGCCGTGACAAACGACGTGGTTGACCGACGTGCAGATGGACCCGGGATAGCCGCGGTAATTCAACGGCGCCGACACCCCGCCATTGCCCAGAATGAATTCCCGGCACACCACATCCAGGTGTCCGGTAGTGACCCCGGGTTTAACGAACTGGGCGATGTGGTCCAGGGTCTTGGCCGCCAGCCTTCCGGCCTTGCGCATGCCTTCGAAATTCTCGGCCGGGTGAATTTTGATCACCTCCGTGCGCCGGGGCCGGGTGTCGGTGTTTTGGTCTGCTCTTGCTTCCGTCATGCGCCTTGGATGTTCACAAAGTAAGCGTCAGGGCTTTGTCTAGCACAATTTCCTCAACGGAAAGAGCACAGCCGTAGGCCAATGCCTCAACGCCGCTGGTCTTGGCCGCCCGGGAGGCAGCGGCATAAGCCGGGTCGATGTCGGCGGCCAAGGCAAAGCGGTCGCAATCCTGGCGTTGGACCACATACAGCATCACCGCCCGGTGCCCGGCCTTTACCATGTCGGCCAGCTCACCTAAGTGTTTAGCGCCTCGTGAGGTAACCGAGTCCGGGAATTCCGCCAGTCCCGGCGTTCGCATCAGGTGGACGTTTTTGATCTCCACATAGCAATCACGGCGGTCGCCGCCTGCCAGCAGCAGATCGACCCGTGAATTCTTGCCATAGCGAACTTCCCGGCGGATATCGGTGTATCCGGCCAATTCGGGGATTTTGTCCGCCCTGACCGCTTCCTCGCCGATGCGATTGGCGGCCAGTGTGTTGACGCCGGTCAGACCGCCGTCCACATGGGCCAGCTCCCACGTGTGGCTGAGCTTGCGTTTCGGATTGTCGGATTTCGACAACCACACGGCTGTCCCCGGGTCCGCCATCCCCAGCATGGCGCCGGGATTGGGGCAGTGGACAGTCATTTCGCCGCCGGACTCTAGCGCAATATCCGCCAGGAAACGCTTGTACCGGCGAATGAGCCTGCCGGGAAAGAGTGGTTTGGCGAGCCGCATACTTTCTAGTTGAGCACGATCAGATTCACGCGGCCTTCAGCGGCGATCTGCTCTAGTGTCCCATGACTCCCCTATTAAGAGAAAACCTCTTTATGAAAACGGCGTGCATCCTGCTCATCGGCAACGAACTTCTGTCCGGCCGGACGCAGGATCAAAACGCCCCCTATTTGGCGGGGCGGTTGGGGGAACTGGGGGTCAAAGTCATGGAAATACGGGTAATCCGTGATCACGAGGACACCATTGTCGAGGCTGTCATCAGCGCCCGGGCCGCCCATGACTACGTCTTCACCACCGGCGGCATCGGCCCCACCCACGACGACATCACCGGCCCCAGCATCGCCAAGGCCTTTGGCGTCGCCCATGTGCTGAACCAGGACGCCTTGAAATTGCTCGTGGATCGCTATGGCGATGAAAAGCTAAACGACGCCCGCAAACGCATGGCCCAAATCCCCGAAGGCGCTACCTTGATCGAGAATTCCATCAGCGCCGCGCCGGGATTTCAGATGGCCAACGTCTATGTCATGGCCGGTGTGCCCGAAATCATGCGGGTGATGTTTGAATCGGTTGCGGGTCAATTTGCCGGGGCGGCCCCCGTGGCCTCGGTGACAGTTCGGTCCGACCTTCCCGAAAGTCTGATCGCCGCCGGCCTGGGCGCCTTGCAGGATCGATATTTGGATATCGAAATTGGAAGCTACCCGTTCTATTCTGAAGGCGGGGCTGGATGTAATCTGGTGTTGCGGTCCACGGACACGGATCGCATCGCTGGCGCCGCGCAAGAACTCCGAGAGATGTTGCGCGGCCTGGGAGGCAGTCCAACGGGAGAGGATGGGGCAGCCAATGGCGGCTAGCGTGCGCAAAGCGAATGCGGCCGATGCATCGGCCATCGCCCATGTTTATGTGCAGTCGTGGCGCTCCACTTATGGCGACATTCTGCCCGCGCACACGCTGAAGTACATGAGCGAAACCCAGGAGACCTTGGCCTGGTGGCGAAGCCTGTGCCGGGTGGACGCCCACGAAACCACCTTTGTCGCCCAGACCCCAGATGGCACGGTTGTGGGGTTTGCCTCAGCCGGGCCAAATCGTAGCGGAACCCTGCGCCGGCGGGCCGAGCTGTACACGCTGTATTTGCTGGAGCAACACCACCGCAAGGGCTTCGGCTCGGCGCTGGTCCAGGCCTGCGCCCGGGACCTTTTGGACCAAGGCGCCAACTCGCTGGTGGTGTGGGTGCTAGCCAAAAACCCGGCGCGGAAATTTTACGAGGCCCTCGGCGGGGTGCCCAGCGGGCGAAAACCCATTCGGGTGGGCGGCCGGACGGTACAAAAAGTCGCCTACCTGTGGCCGGACCTGGAAGCCCTGGTGGCGGTGGCCAGCCGCTGAGGCTAGTGTGCCCGCCAGGTGCCCGCTTGGCGGAATTGGTAGACGCTGGGGACTTAAAATCCCCTGGCCCTAAGGCCGTGCTGGTTCGAGTCCAGCAGCGGGCACCAATAATTTCAATTGGTTAGGTAGGAATGCTGGGTGCGGTAGAAAGACCCCGGTCGGCCGAAAGTGTAATTCCTGTGCAGTTGCGTCGAACCGTTTTTTTCACCAATTTGTTCCAAATTGTTCCACGATTCTCCATCAGGTCGAGTGCCGAATCCACAGCTTGATCCTGCGCGTGGGCGTATCTCAGAACCATTGCAATCGACTCGTGCCCCGAAAATTCTTGGAGCGTCTTGATGTCTGCGCCGGTCTCAGCAAGCCGCGTAATTGCTGTATGGCGCATTGTGTGAGGGATCAGAGTACGGGAGAAGGGGTGCTCCTTTTGCGACATCTCTGAGGAGCGGTTAGTCAGCGAGAACGAACTCTCCTTCGCCATTCGCGATCTATACCCGGTCACAGACCTCCACACATTGATAATTCCGAAACGCCATGTGTCCGATTTCTTCGACCTTTACCAGCCAGAGCGAAACTCCATCCAGATGCTGTTGGAACATGAACGGAGCGAGATCATGAAGGCTGACCCAGCGGTGACCGGATTTAACGTTGGTACAAGCTCAGGGGAAGATGCAGGCCAGACCGTATTTCATTGCCACGTCCATCTGATCCCTTGCAGGAAGGGAGATACTGAGAATCCGAGTGGTGGGGTTCGCGGTGTCATTCCTTCAAAGCAGCGATATTGAGCCACAACGATGACCGCCGAGGGCGTCCCAGAGTGCCTGTGGCAACATCGCCAGAGCGGCCAACCGTCGGCGTGTGCTGTCTCATTGCCCGTTTCCTCAAGAGTTCAGGTCTGGTAGCGTTGTCGCTGTGAATTCCGCGGGAGACATTTGGCCAGTAACGACACTTTCCGAAGCTGGACTCGCCGACGACCTTTCCGAGCGAATCGATGCCGGTGTTCGGGATGGTAGGTTCCCTAATTTGCATTCGGTATTGATCGCTCGCGGAGGCAAACTCGCGCTGGAACGATATTACGAGGGCGAGGATGAGGTCTGGGGCCGGCCCAACGGCCATGTGGTGTTCGGCCCCGACGTTTTGCACGACCTTCGTTCTATCTCAAAGTGCGTCGTTGGATTGCTTTACGGAATCGCCCAGGGCGAGGGTTCAGTCCTGGAGCCTGGTGCGCTTCTTTCTGATCTGGTGTTTGCCGATCCATTGCGCCGCCAAATCACGGTAGCGCACGCCTTGTCCATGATGATGGGCACGGAATGGGACGAAAGCGGCTCCTACGCCGATCCTCGCAACTCGGAGCACGCTATGGAGCTGGCCCCAGATCGCATTCGCTTCGCCCTTGGTAGGCCGATGTTAGTTGAGCCAGGCACCCAGTGGACTTACAACGGCGGCGCACCGCCCTACTTGCGAGGGTTATCACCGACGGTGTGGACAATACCCTAGGTGATTACGCGGCCCGCGCCCTTTTTACACCTGTCGGCCTCGGAACGCACGAATGGCTGAAAGGTGCCGACAACGAACACATCGCGGCTTCCGGTTTGCGGATGAGGCCGCGAGACATGCTCGCCATCGGTCAGATGGTGCTGGAACGAGGACGGCGGAAGGGAGTTGAAGTCGTCCCGGAACAATGGCTCGACGATTCGTTCACACCGCGCACACCCGCTGGCGATCTGGAATACGGATTTCATTGGTGGCTAGGCCCAGAGCGCGCCAACCGCCGCCGCTGGGTGACCGCTATGGGGAACGGAGGCCAGCGTCTGTATGTAATGCTTGGCCTCGACATGACCGTTCTCTTCCTGGCGGGCAACTACAACCAGTCAGACTCGTGGCGTATGCCGGTTACGATATGGACAGATGTAATCGTCCCCGCGCTGCGATAGCCCAACACGCAACGGCCTCGCTCACGCCACAAATAGCTGCTTGTCGGGGGGACAATTTATGATCAAGAATTTGGACCTGAATTCAAC
>JAKZSO010000151.1:0-6995 GCA_047517625.1 Alphaproteobacteria bacterium | reverse complement strand
GGGCTTTCGGGCGGCTGGAACTACGGATATTATTTCCCATGGTGTCGTTCTCCCTTTTGGGTTTGCAGCACCCGGAGCCTAACGGCCCCAGGAGAGCGACACCTACCTCAACTTTTCAACATCGACCGGGACATCCCCCGGGTGATCTCTCCGGTTGACGCACTCTGCTGCTCGATCGCGGCGGCAATCGTCGTGGCGGCCTCGGCGAGCCGCCCGACCACTTGCACGGATATCCTCAATCTTCTCCACTGTTTCTGTGGTGGCAGCCTGCATGCTGGCCACCTGGTTGCCAATTTCCTCCGTGGCGCTCGCCGTCTGGTTAGCCAGATTCTTGACCTCCGACGCAACCACGGCGAAACCCTTTCCGGACTCACCCGCCCGGGCAGCCTCAATCGTCGCGTTTAAGGCTAGCAAATTGGTTTGCTCTGCGATGTCCGAGATCAACTCAACAACCTCGCCGATCTTTTGGGCTGATTCCGACAGTTTCCGCACAGTAGTGGCAGTTTGTTGCGTGGCCTCATCAGCGCTCTGGGTGGTTGCGCGTGACTCGTTGACCTGGTTGCTGATTTCGGTGATCGAGGCAAAAAGCTCCTCGGCGGCGGCAGCCACGGTCTGCACGTTGGCCGACGCCTGTTCGGTTGCCCAAGCAACAGCGGCCGACTGCTGGGCGGTCTGACCGGCAGTTGAAGCCATTGATTGAGCGGCAGTCTGCATTTCAGTCGCCGCCGAGGCCACGGATGCCAGTTCGCCCGTGGCAGTCTTGTCGAACGTCGAACACAGGTCCATGACGCGCGCGGCCTGCGCCTCTTTGGCGGCCTGCTCCTTGGCCATTTCGATGGCGTTTTCCTTGAAAACGATTAAAGCGCGTGCAAGGTCACCGATTTCGTTGGCGTCTTCGGCATTCGACACTTCGATCGACTTATCACCCTCGGCCAGCCGGCACATGGCGCCGGTGATCTTGCCTAAGGGACCGGCGATCACTTTGGTCAGGACGGCACCCGATAAAAACGCGAGCAACAGGCCCACAGCGATGATCGCGCTGATGCCAATGAGCGCCCTGCTGACGCCGTTATTCGCATCCGTGCGCGCCTTGTCGTTCAAGCCGGCAGCGACCTTCACAGTGTCCTCCAGCGTTAGGCGGTACCCTTGGGCGGCTTGCAGAAGCCGTTGTTGGAACGCACTGGCCTGGTTATCCGCTTCAAGCGACAATCTATGCGCAGCGAAGAGCCCCGTTTCCGAAAGAGCCAAATCCGCAAGAGCGGTAACGTCGCCGGTTATTTTCGTCAGCACTACTTTCTGTTGCGGGCTTGCCCGGCCCTGGACGCGCACGATGCGTCTCGTCGCCTTGCTAACGGTCGAAGTGAATTCCTCCTCCATAGGGGCCAGCTCCTCGAGATCGCTGAGGGCTAGGTAGGCGCGAACATTGTTTTGCAGGTCTCCCATGTACGCCAGCAATTTGTAGGCGCCTTGCACCATCGGATAGGATTGGTCAAAGGTCTCTACGAGAATAGCATTGAGCTCATCCACCGTGGCGGCGCCAGACTGCATCAGAGTCTTTGCACGATCTTCGCGGGCAGCCATGGTCGATTCGGCCGCTAGAGCAAAGTCGGTCACCGTCGTATCCAGCGCCTGACGCTGCTCTTCAAACTGCGTGAGACGTTCCAGCGCGATGGCTTGCTGCGCAATCTGGCGGCTGCTTGCATCCAGCATGAAATCTGCCTGCTCAACATAATCCTGCTGCAGGCTACTCGCCTTTTCCATATCCAAATCTAGGCCACCTTCGGTCGAAAGCACTTCGATCCGCGATCGGCCATCACTAGCCTTGGTGTTGAACTGAGTGAGGTCGGCACCCGCTTCGTCCAGGATGGACGCATCGTGCTGCATGATCGCCTCCAAAAGTTGGAGTGTCATGCGCTGAGCGCCCTGGACAAGTTCCGCGGCTTCCGTCGTGAGCGGGGACGTAACATCGGCAAAGACTTTGACCGTGCCACCGACGCGATTAGTAAAGAAGAGGCCCGATGCGCCGATCAGAAGAATCACAACCGATAGCAGCGTAAAGGCGATGAGAAGTTGGGTTCGGATTTTCGATTGCCGGAACTTGATGCGCTTGATGAATCTTGACATTATCTTTTCACCTCTGCTGACAGGCCTGCCTCAGGCCACGCTGAAAGATATCGTTGGTGCGCTCGGGAATAGCCGGTGGGACAAGTCCCACCGGCTATCATGATTAGCGCTTAGTTTACGGCGGCACCGCCGGCAGGCTTGAAGACCTGTATCCGGTTATTCGCTGTGTCCGCGACGTAGACCCAACCGGTTGCCCGGTCGACGAAAATGCCGTGCAGGTTGCCGAATTCACCATTACCGGAGCCCTCTTTGCCCCATTTGGTTATGAACGTGCCGTTCTTGTCGAAAACCTGGACGCGGTTGTTGCCGATCTCGGTGACGTAGATGTTGTCGTCCTTATCGATCGCGATGCCCGCGGGAGTAAGGAACTGGCCGTCGCCATTACCGGTGCTGCCCCACGTCATGAGGAAGTTGCCGTCAGGGTCGAAGACCTGGATACGGTCGTTCTTCAGATCGGCCACGTACATCTTGCCTTCGCTGGAGAACTTCGCGGATTCAGGGTTGTTCAACAGGCCCACGGCACTGTCCGGCTCAACGTCGCCGCCGTCGCCGAACATAAAGAGGAAGTTGCCGTCCAGGTCAAACACGTTGATCCGGTGATTACCGGCGTCCGGCATGTAGTACTTGCCGTTGTAGATGCTGGTGAATTCGGATTTGATGTTCTGCCCGGCTGCAGTACCGTACTCGCTGAAGGTCATCAGCCATTTGTAGTCTTGGTCGTAGACCTTGACGTCCCCGGTCGTATAATCGGCGATGAAAATCCGCCCGTCGGGCGCTACCGAAATGCCTTCCGGCTTTTCGAGGTTGGCGTTTTCGTCACCCTTGCCGCCGAAGCGCGTGATGAATTGACCGGTCGTCTTGTCGAAGACCTGCACGAACGCGTGCGCCGCGTCGGTGGCCATGATGTGTTGGCCGTTGATCGTTAAATCGAAGTCCTCCACATAGTTAAATTGACCTTCCCCAGCACCCTCGGCGCCGATATTCATGACATGCTCGAAGAGCATCTCCGCGGAAGCCGCGCTGATCGAAAGGGACCCCACGATGGCCATTGCGGCCAGAGCGGTGACCCTACGAGGTGTATTTGCGAGCTCCGAACGCAAGCCATTAAAAGGCACGCCGCTCTTCATTCGCATGGATCGTTGTAGATTTAGCATTCTGTATTCCCCTAAAGGTTGATGGTTTCCCAATTGGTGGATGGTGCCGCAGCCAACATGGTTCGCACGCGAACCGAACTGGAATGCGGTTGCGATGTGACGGTGCGCAATGCCACCGTTACCTCGAAGTCTCGATCTCGCTGACCTTCGAGTTCGTGGCGCGGATCCCCGCGATCGCGGGTCACCGCCTCGGACGTGGTGTCTTGGGTCGAGTTGATCTGGGCGTAGACTGCTGCATCGACGACCGCTTGGCCCCCGATGCGATCGCAAGGGCTTTCGGCGGCACCGGCGTCGTCGCCGGAATCGTCCTCTCGCAGGTACATGAAACTCCCCCCAAACTGCCGTACTACGGTGCCTACCTTTCCCCCCGGGGGCCGGATCACTCCTCACTCCCGGACGCGTTACTTCCGCGTGAGCGAACTATCCCCTTTAATCCTTAACCATCCTTTGAAGAAATTGGTTAACGAGGAATTTCGGTACAATTTTTTCCAAACCGCAGCCCGGCATGCGCCCGGGTGCCACGGGATGGACGAGTGCGGTATCAGCATACCATCCGCTAAGTTCCTGAAATTATGCGGGTTTAGCCGTTGATTTATGAAAACGCTGTGGCATACTGCGCCGTCGTCGGGTTCGCCCGACCGCGTCTCAATTTTTTTGAGCCGCTGGGAATTTCTTAAGCTGCCGTTAAGGACCGCCATGAAGACGTACTCCGCGACACCTTCCGACGTCGAACGCAAGTGGGTGCTTATTGATGCCGACGGCGTGGTGTTGGGCCGCTTGGCCAGCCTTGTTGCTATCCGCCTGCGGGGAAAGCACAAACCCATGTACACGCCCAACATTGATTGCGGGGACCACGTGGTCGTTGTCAATGCCGCGAAGGTGCGATTGACCGGGGCCAAGCGCGCGGACAAGACCTATTTCCGCCACACCGGGTTTCCCGGCGGAATCCGTTCGACGACGGCGGGCCGGATTTTGGCCGGGCCCCACCCTGAGCGGGTTTTCGAAAAGGCGGTGGAACGGATGATCCCGCGTTCGCCCCTGGGCCGCCAGCAGATCAGCAAACTGAAAATTTATGCGGGGCCTGACCATCCCCACGCCGGCCAAAATCCTGAAACGTTGGATGTGGCGGCGCTTAACCCGAAAAATGTGCGCGGCCGTTAGGCTGCGGCGAATAGGAATGCATGCGTATGGCTGAGGACGACAAAAAGGCTGGCGCGGACGACAAGAAGCCCAACGCCGCCAAACCAAAGGCCGGAAAAGCCGAGGCGAAGCCGGTATCCACGCGGGCGGCAAAAACGAAGCCGGCGGCAAAAGCGAAGCCGGCGGCAAGAGCGAAGCCCGCGGCGAAAACAGAGACGAAACCTGCCCCTGCCAAGAAACTTGTGAAGAAGGCGGCTGCAAAGAAAGCCCCGGACAAACCCGCTCCTGCCGCGCCAGAGCGGATGGAGGTCCGGCGCAAGATATCCGACCTCAAGGAGCTGGGCGGTGCCGTTGAAACCGCCGGCGCATCTGTCGAAACGGCGGCCGCTGCCTCGGCACCCGCGGGCGCGGCCGCGGACGCTGAGACCGGCGCGGGCGCCCTGCGCCAGCCCCAACGCGACGCCCAGGGCCGGGCCTATGCCACGGGCCGGCGCAAAGACGCCGTCGCCCGGGTGTGGATCAAACCGGGCCAGGGCTTGATCACAGTGAATGGCAAGGACAGCGACACCTACTTTGCCCGCCCGGTCTTGCGCATGCTGATCACCCAGCCGATGGTCGCGTCGCGCCGGGAAACCGAATTCGACATCTGGTGCACCGTCAAGGGCGGCGGCCTTTCCGGTCAGGCCGGAGCCGTGCGCCACGGGATCAGCCGGGCCCTGGTCAACTATGACCCCGAGCTGCGCGGCGTCCTCAAAGCCGGCGGTTTCATGACCCGAGATTCCAGGGTGGTCGAACGCAAGAAATACGGTCGCGCCAAGGCCCGCCGCAGCTTCCAGTTCTCCAAGCGCTAAGCCGCAATCTGGCCACCGTCTGGGCGACCCTTGCCGACCCTTGACGGGGGCGCGTGAACTCGGCTTGGTGTGCCCCAGGGTTCGCGGTCAAAAGGCTTTTTCGTGTCCAGTACAGGCTCAAACAGAATTCGCGCCGCTGTTCTTGGCGCCAGCGGTTACGTCGGCGCCGAGCTGGTGCGCTTGCTCAGCCGCCACCCCAATATCGACATTGTGGTGCTGACGGCGGAGCGCCGGGCGGGTCAGGCGATGGCCGCGGTCTATCCGCATCTGGGCGACCTCGGCCTGCCTGATCTGCTGAAGATCGATCAGGTGGAATGGGGCGGGCTTGATGTGGACGTCGTGTTTTGCGCGCTGCCCCACGGCACCACCCAGCCGGTGGTCGCTGGGCTGCTGCACGCCACCCACCATTCAGTGGTCGACGAGCTGGTCGTGGAGCGCACCGAAGACGCCATAGCCGCGCTGCCGAAAAAGGTCCGGGTGGTGGATCTGTCCGCCGATTTCCGGCTGCGGGATTTGGAGGTGTACCGGGAATGGTACGGCCATGCCCACCAAGCGCCTGACCTGCAAAAAACGGCCGTCTACGGCCTGACTGAATTTGCCCGGGAGGCCATTGCCGAGGCATCGTTGGTCGCCTGCCCGGGTTGTTATCCAACCACGGCCCTGTTGCCGCTGGTGCCGTTGCTGGAAAAGGCGTTGATCCTGCCCTACGACATCATCGTTGACGCCAAGTCCGGGGTCTCGGGCGCCGGCCGCTCGGAAAAGGAAGCCAATCTTTACGCCGAGGTCGCCGGGGGGATGCACGCCTATGGCCTTGGCGGGCACCGCCACGCGCCGGAAATTGACCAGGAATTATCGGTTGCCGCAAACGCACCGGTGACGGTGAGTTTTACCCCCCATTTGGCGCCCATGAGCCGGGGCATTCTGGCGACCACGTATGTAAAACTTTCCGACGGCGCCGCCGCCAATGACCTGCGTGGCGCTTTGGCCGATCGCTTCGCTTCGGAGCCGTTTATTCAGGTGCTTGAAGACAACGCGGTCCCGGCGACGCGCCATGTGCGGGGATCGAATTTCTGCCAAATGAATGTGTTTCAGGACCGGGTTCCGGGCGGGGCCATTTTGGTGTCGGCCACCGACAACCTGATCAAGGGCGCCTCGGGCCAGGCGATCCAGAACATGAATGTCGCCTTTGGTTTCGCTGAAACGGCCGGGCTTGAAGCCGGGCCGCTGTTCCCGTGAGCGATATTTCCATGACGAAGGGAAGGGTGCTGGCATACGGCGGCCAGATTCCGCGGATCGCCGATGATGTGTTTGTCGCTTCCGGGGCCGTGGTCATTGGCGATACGGAAATCGGGGCCGGGTCCAGCATCTGGTTCAACGCCGTGGTGCGGGGCGACGTCAACGAAATCCGCATCGGCGCCCGTACGAATATCCAGGACGGCACCATTGTCCACGTCACCACCGCCGGCCATGGCACCTATATCGGCGACGCCGTGACCATCGGCCACAACGCGATCATCCATGCCTGCACCATCAAAGACCGCAGCCTCATTGGCATGGGGGCTTGCCTGTTGGATGGGGTAGTGGTGGAGAGCGGCGCGATGGTGGCCGCCGGGGCGTTGGTGACACCGGGCAAGACCGTTCCATCGGGGCAATTGTGGGCGGGCAGCCCGGCCCGGCCCATGCGCGATTTGGCACCGGCGGGGCTCGAAGAAATCGCGAAGTCAGC
>JAKZSO010000150.1:0-3418 GCA_047517625.1 Alphaproteobacteria bacterium | reverse complement strand
CGTACGCACCCGCGTGGTTGCTGATCGACATAACCATATCGACTGACTCCTTATTCTAAGTCGAACCCAAGCTTTTGCTTGGCAGGCCTTTCAGCCCGGTAGCCACGAAGCAATGGCTGTGCCACGGCCGAAAACGCCGGTTCACGAGCTGGACCCTTGCGGTTAAGTCGTTGTTTTTATGGGAAATTTCGGCTTTTGAGCCTGGGACGGCCAAGAGCCCGGTTCGCACGGCAAATATTGCCGCCTAGGCAGAAACTACCTATCCAGGTCGGCAAAAAGTGCAGATCGTGGCTTCAGCCTCCCCCCAATCCAGGATTCCCGGCTTGAGAAAAGGGATTGAGAAAGGGTCGGCTCTCTAATATTTACGATCAGATTCACGCGCCCCGAAAATGCGGAGCATCGATCCGATTCATTGGGCGCGATCTGCTCTAGGCTGCCAAACCTTCCATGATCGTTTGGTTGATGGAAATCAGCGCGCCAATTTCCCGCTCGCCATCCAAAACCTTGGTGGTGTAACCCTCGACCCAGATCGCCAGAGAAAAAATCTGGCCCTTCAGGTCTTCGGTCAGCTGGTTTTCGTCGGCGAAGATGTTGTCCTTCAAAATCGACCACAGCATGCGGTTCGATTCGAGAGCGCTACGAGCGGCCTCGGTTTCGCCCATTGTTTCCGCATCCGCCATCTGGCGGGTGACGTTCTCGAACGCGCGGTGCTCCGCGGCGCGGCGAACCTCTGAAGCCTCGATTGTCGGGGGTGCGATGTTATCCATGACGATTTTCTCCTATCTCGTTTGGTGTGATTACCGGAACAGAGCCAGGATGCTCTGGGGATTCTGGTTGGCGATGGACAGGGCCTGAACACCAAGCTGTTGCTTGATCTGTAAGGCCTGCAAGGTGGCGCTTTCCTCGGCCAGATCCGCATCCACCAAGTTGCCGACGCCGAGCTTCAACACATCCGTCAACTTCTGGACGAATTCGTTCTGGATATCGACGCGTTTGGAGGATGCACCCATGATCGCCAAGGCGTTGGACACCGAGATGATGGCGGCGTTGATCACGGTCAAGGCGGTCTGGGCGTTGGCGGCGGTGGCCAGGGTCGCCGACTGGATGACCAACGTGGTGGTATCCATTTGGGCGGCGGAAACGACAATGGTGCTGCCTTCGACGGTGCTAAGGACCTTGAAGGCCGTGGCGCCGCTGGTGATCAGGTTCTTGCCGTTGAATGCAGCGGTGTTGACGATCGTCGTCAACTGCTCGCGCAGGGCGGTGAATTCCAGGTGCAGAGCGTTGTACGAATTTTGATCCATGCCTTCCTGGCTGGCCTGCACCGCCTTGCCCTTCATCTGGGTGAGAAGGTCGGCGATGGACTTGCCGGCGTCGATGGCGACATTGACAACTGATTCGCCCATGGCGAGGGAGATGCCAACCGAGCCGTAACCGGCGATGTCGCCGCGCATGTTTTGGGCGATGGCGAAGGTGGCGGCGTCATCCTTTGGGCCGTTAACCCGCAGACCTGTGGTCACCCGTAACTGGGTATTGATCAGCATCTTGTTGGTAATTGCCAAATTCTGCAGCGCGATCATCGCGCCGACATTGGTATTGACTGACATCACCATGGCTTAACTCTCCATCTTTTCGGTTTCTCAAACCCCGCCAGAACGGGACAACGACTAAACTCGGGCCCTTAATCGCAACCCCTGTGTCAGCGCCAAAAAATCCTCAAAAACTGGCTTTAACCGTTTGAATCTATTCGGTTTTTTCAGTGAAGAATCGATCTGAAAGCGAAACGACAGCGGCTCGGGTGGCAGCCCTACGGGCAACAATCTGCCTGTCTGAGACAAGTCTTGCCGGGCGCTGCCAGCAAGTTTTGCCGGGGGGAGTGCAGATCGTGGCGGCGCTTGCAGCCGCGTGAATCTGAACGTCAAATGGAGTGCAGATTTCGCGCTTGGTAACCATGTCGCGCAGAATCACTTGCCGCCGGGCCTGCGGCCCCAGCCAACAAGACTCGCGTTGTGACCAGCGATGCTCTCCCGAGGCAGCCCTGTGCCGAGACAACGATCGCGGTATAAAACACCCATGACCAAGACACCTGACAAAGTGGCCGAGGCGGTGCGGCTTCAGGAGGTCGGCGAGACGGCCGCGGCCGAGGCGGCGTTGCAAGAGGCGCTTGCAGCGGACCCGAACCACACCGGCGCCCAGATGCGGCTAGCGGCGCTTTATATGCACGCCGGCCGGTTCGACGAGGCGGTGGACGCCTTCACCAAGGTAGTGGCCATGGACCCCGGCAATTCCCGGGCCTTGGCCAATCTGTGGACTGTTCTCCAGGCCCTGGGCCGCAATTCCGAAGCCGAAACCCGGTATGGGCAAGCCATTGCCGCCGACCCGAGCCTGGACCCGGTGCACCTGAACCTGGGTCACCTTTTTTCAGACTCTGGCCGCCCAGCGAGGCGATCAACGCGTTCCGCACCGCGGTCGGCATCAACCCCAGAAACCCAATCGCCCAGCAGCTGTTGGCCTCGGCGCTGATTGGCGCCGGCGGCCGCGACGACATTGCGGAGGCACTGACCGTCCTGGGGGATTGGGGGGCGCTGAATGACGGCGACCCCCAACAAGCATATCTCACCGGCGCCGCCCTATTGGTCAGCGATGACGTGGCGGCTGCCATTCCTCATTTGACCAAGGCGGCGGAAAAATCCCCGGAAACGGCGGCGGCGACCTTGGCCCGGGCATTGGTTGCCCACGGCCGCCACGCCGAGGCGGAACCGTGGTTTGTGGCGTCCCTCAAAGGCAGCCCAGACAAAAACCTGATGGCGGAACACGGCCAGTGCCTGCGGGAATTGGGGCGTCTCGGCGAAGCCACCCAGGTTTTTAACGGCCTGCTGGCAGCGGACCGGTCTTTTGCCCCGGCCCACCTCGGCTTGGGGAGCGTTCTTCAAGTGCAATACCGGCACGAACAGGCCCTGGTTGAATTCGAGGCGGCCCTGGCCCTCGACCCCGGCGATGCGCCGACGCTTGCCAACAAGGCGACGTCGCTGCAAATGATGGGCCGGCCGCGCGACGCTTTGGCGACGTACGAGTTGGCGGTCGAAGCGGACCCCGCCGCCCCAGAGATCAGGTTCAACCATGGCACTCTGCTCCAAGCGATGGGCAGATTCGACGAGGCCAAAGCCGCCTTTCGCCGGGCCCTGGATTTGCGTCCGGGATACGCCCATGTCACGCCGTTCTTGCTGCATATGCATCACAAAGTTTGCGACTGGCGTGACTTGGCTCGGTTGACCGGCGAGCTGGAAGCCAATATCCGCGCCTGTATCGCACCCGGTTCCTTGGACACAAGTTTGTCTCATGCGGCGGGCCTGAGTGACATCGCGGTGTGCCACGCCTGACGAGCTTGAGCGGGGCTCAGGTAGCCGTTCTTCTCCAC
>JAKZSO010000149.1:0-3952 GCA_047517625.1 Alphaproteobacteria bacterium | reverse complement strand
CATGGCGCCGGTGGTGCGATCAGTATTCTTGATCACCGATTCAATGCGCACCGGTGTGCCGGACTCGAGAGCCGGCGCGGCTTCGGCGATTAGCGTGCGGTCCAAAATATCCGAGATCAGGTGAACCTGGGATTCGGTGTTGCTGATGGCGACACCAGGGTCTGGCTGGGGCGTTTTCAGCAGCCGGGAAAGGTCCAATCCCTTGGCTTTGAAGTGGGTGATGCCCCGGCGCATATCCATGCGGTCGGATCGCCCGATCAACTCTTCGAATGTGCGGAAGCCCATTTCGGCCATCAGTTCCCGGGCTTCTTCGGCGACGAAGAACATGAAATTGATGACCGCTTCGGGCGTGCCGGTAAAGCGTTTGCGCAAAACCTTGTCTTGAGTGGCGATCCCAACCGGGCAGGTGTTCAAGTGACATTTGCGCATCATGATGCAGCCCGACGCCACCAACGGTGCGGTGGAAAACCCGAACTCGTCGGCGCCCAACAACGCGCCCATAATCACGTCGCGCCCGGTGCGGAATCCGCCATCCACCTGCACGGCGATGCGTCCCCGCAGCTTGTTCAGCACCAACGTCTGGTGGGTTTCCGCCAATCCGATCTCCCACGGGCTGCCCGCGTGTTTGATCGAGGTTTGCGGGCTGGCCCCGGTGCCACCGGACGTTCCGGCGATGGTCACATGGTCCGCCCGGGCCTTGGCGACGCCAGCGGCCACCGTTCCGACGCCAATTTCCGAGACCAATTTGACGCTGACCTTGCCCTCTGGATTGACGTTCTTGAGGTCAAAAATCAGCTGAGCCAGATCCTCGATGGAATAGATGTCATGGTGGGGCGGCGGCGAAATCAGCCCAACCCCCGGGGTTGAATGGCGGACCTTGGCGATCGTGGGGTCGACCTTGTAGCCGGGCAACTGGCCACCTTCGCCGGGCTTGGCGCCCTGGGCGATCTTGATTTGCATCATGTCGGAATTGACCAGGTACTCCGTGGTCACGCCGAAGCGCCCAGAGGCCACTTGCTTGATGGACGAGCGCATCGAATCGCCGTTGGCTTCGGGCGTGAAGCGGTCGGTTTCCTCGCCACCTTCGCCGGTGTTCGAGCGGCCGCCGATGCGATTCATGGCGACCGCCAGGGTGGTATGCATTTCCCGTGAAATCGAGCCAAAGGACATGGCGCCGGTGGCGAACCGCTTGACGATCTCCTTTGCCGGTTCTACTTCGGCCAAGGGGATCGGTTCAGCGGCGGGTTTCAATTCGAACAGACCGCGCGGCGACATCATCTGTTCGGTTTGATCGTTGACGGCCTTGGCATAGGCGCGGTAGTCGTCCAAGGCGTTGCCACGGACGGCATGTTGCAATTTGCCGATGGTTTGAGGCGCCCAATAATGGCGTTCGACCCGTTCGCGATATTGGTAGTCGCCGCCGGTGTCCAGGGCGTCCCGGTAAATGGGCATGTCGCCGAATGCCTGGGCGTGCCGGGTCACGGTTTCGATGGCGATTTCGCCCAGGCCGGCCCCTTCGATGGCGCTGCCGGTGCCGAAGAAATAACGGTCAACGAAGTCACTGCGCAGGCCCACCGCGTCAAAAATTTGGGCGCCGCAATACGACAAATAAGTGGAGATGCCCATTTTCGACATCACCTTCAGGATGCCCTTGCCGGCGGCCTTGACGTAATTGGCGCGGGCTTGGGCCTCGGTCAGATCTTCGCCCAGTGCCCCGGTGGCGACCATGTCCGCCAGTGTTTCAAAGGCCAGGTACGGATTGATGGCCTCGGCCCCGTACCCCCCGAGCACACAGAACTGATGAATTTCACGGGCCTCGCCAGTTTCCACGACCAAACCCGCCGACGTGCGCAGGCCAGCCCGGATCAAATGATGATGGACGGCGCCGGTGGCCAGCAGGGCGGGGATGGCGATGCGCCCTTGGTCCATTGCCCGGTCCGACAAAATCAACACGTTGTCGCCGGCTTCGATGGCCGATTGGGCGGCGGCGCACAGGGCATCCAACGCCGGCTTCATGCCTTCGGCGCCGTGGTCGGCGGGATAGGTCATGTCCAGATCAGCCGCGCCGAAGGGGTTGTCGGCGACACTGCCGATGGCGCGGATTTTTGCCAGATCGCCATCGCTGAGGATTGGCTGGTGGACCTCTAACCGGGGATGGCTGTCGTCCACCGCCAGCCCCAACAGATTAGGACGCGGGCCGACCAAGGACATGAGCGACATCACCAGGGATTCGCGGATCGGGTCGATGGCCGGGTTGGTGACCTGGGCGAAATTTTGGCGGAAATAATTGTATAAAAGCTTCGGCCGGTCAGACATGACGGCAATGGGGGTGTCGTTGCCCATGGACCCCGTTGCCTCGGCGCCGTTCTCGGCCATGGGCGTCATCAAGAATTTCAGGTCTTCCTGGCTGTAGCCGAACGCCTGTTGGCGATCCAGCAGCGCCGCGGTGGCGGCGGTTTTGGCCGCCGGGGTGTCGGGCAAATCTTCCACCTGGACCTGGGTGCGGTCCAGCAACTCCTGGTACGGATGGGCGGCGGCCATCCCGGCCTTGAGTTCGGCGTCGTCGATGATGCGCCCTTGCTCGGTATCGATCAGCAGCATTTTGCCGGGCTGAAGCCGCCATTTTTGCACGATGCGGTCTTCGTCCACCGGCAGGACCCCAGCTTCCGAGCTCAACACCACCACGCCGTCGTCGGTCACCACATAACGGGCGGGGCGCAGACCGTTGCGGTCAAGGGTGGCGCCGATCTGGCGACCGTCGGTAAACGCGATCGCGGCGGGGCCGTCCCAGGGTTCGGTCAGCGCGGCGTTGTATTCGTACATAGCCCGGCGGACCGGATCCATCAGGGTGTTGCCCTGCCAAGCCTCGGGGATCAACAACATGACGGCGTGGGCCATGGAGTAGCCGCCACGCACCAATAATTCCAAGGCGTTGTCAAAGGATGCGGAATCCGATTGGCCTTCGGGCAGCAACGGCCAAAGTTTTTCCAAATCGTCGCCCAGCAATTCCGACGACATGGATTGGCGCCGGGCGTTCATCCAGTTGATGTTGCCGCGCACAGTGTTGATCTCGCCGTTGTGGCAGATCATGCGGAACGGTTGGGCCAGATCCCAACTGGGGAAAGTGTTGGTGGAAAATCGTTGGTGAACCAACGCCAGCGCGCTGACCAAGCGCTCGTCGCCCAAGTCGGTATAAAACGGCCCCGCGTCCTTGGCCAACAACATGCCCTTATAGAGGACGGTGCGGCTGGAAAAAGACGGCACGTAAAATTGGCCCGCCGGGTCTCCCAGTTTGGCGATGCCGTGACTTGTGCGCTGGCGGATCACAAACAATTTGCGCTCGAACGCGTCCTGGTCGGTGGTGGCGTCGCCGCGGCCAACAAAAACCTGGCGGATCACCGGTGTCGTTGCTTGAACGCTGGGACCAAGAATATCCATGTTCACGGGCACGTCGCGCCAGCCCAAAAGGACTTGGCCTTCCGCTGCGATGTTGGAGTCCAGCAGGTTCTGACAGGCGTCGCGGACGTCGCCGTCTTGGGGCAGGAACACCAGGCCGATCCCGTAGTCCCCGGCGCCAGGCAACTCGATGCCAATCTCCGAACATTTCGCGGCAAAGAAATCGTGGGGGATTTGGATCAGAATTCCGGCACCGTCGCCCATGTCCGGGTCGGCGCCCACCGCGCCCCGGTGGGTCAGGTTGACCAGGATCTGCAGACCCTGGCGGATGATTTTGTGGGTCTTCTCGCCGCTGATGTTGGCGACGAATCCGATGCCACAGGAATCGTGTTCGTTCCTGGGGTCGTACAGGCCTTGGCGCGCGGGCATCCCGTGTGCCATCAGCGTGGCCCCATCGGGTGCAGGGTACATGTGGTCAGTATGCGTGGCATCGTCAGTTCTTTGTTCGCCGCTCCCACGGCGTTGGTCCTCTTCTCTGATCAGTCCTATCATATCC
>JAKZSO010000148.1:0-4601 GCA_047517625.1 Alphaproteobacteria bacterium | reverse complement strand
GGCACGGGGTCGTATCCCGATCCGCCCCAGGGATGACAGCGGCTGATGCGGCGGGCGGCAAGCCAAGCGCCCTTGATGGCACCGTGTTTGGCCAAGGCCTGTAGGGCGTATTCGGAACACGACGGCCCGTACCGGCAACTGGCCGGGAACAAGGGCGAAATCAGATAACGGTACCCGTGAACGGCGCCGCGCAGCAGTTTGGTCGCCGGGTTCATGGTCGGTCCTGGTTGGTGGGTTTGGTGCCGTCTACGCCAATTCTGCGTAGCGCTTCTCTCAGATCAGATAAAAGGGCTGGAAAGGCCCGAGTCAAGGTGGCCCGGCGTCCAATCAGCACATAATCCGTATTTGGGGCACCGAACGCCGGCAAAACCTGGGCCGCCGCCGCCCGCAGCCTGCGTTTGGCCCGGTTGCGTTGAACCGCACCCCCGACCCTGCGGCTGGCGGTGATGCCCAGCCAAACTTCGGCGCCGGCGGCGGGATCGGCGTGGCCGTGGCCCTCGCCGTGATCCAGCGCCTGCAAAACCAGGCCTTTGGCGGCGAATTTGCGCCCGGATGCGGCGACGGCTAAATACTCGGACCGCTTGCGCAGACGCCCGATGCTTAAAAGCATTATTGAAAAGCGGTGTGGTGGCCTAGGCGGAGAGGCGCTTGCGGCCTTTGGCCCGGCGCCGGGCCAAAACCCTGCGGCCACTCACGGTGGACATGCGCGAGCGAAATCCGTGGCGGCGTTTGCGCACGATGACACTGGGCTGGAATGTGCGCTTCACGGCATGACTCCTAAAGGTGGTTTTCCGCGCCGGGCGCAGGGGCCCAAACCGGTCCCGGTGTATACAATCAGCGCCCAAAACCGTCAATCGGGCGGGGCCGCCCCCTTCTACCCAGTTACCCACCAAACCAGCCCTCCAAGTAAAATTACAGGCCGAATTGGGGCGTCCCTCTTGGTCGTTGGCTTGAACCCGCCTTCCAGATTGTAGGTAGCGTCCATGTCGAAAAATGTAACAGAATCAGCCAGTTAGTAAACTTGGAAAATTTTGAATCTTTTGAATCACTTAGCTTGATGATTGGCGAATCGGTGGGCCAAAAAGGGTTCCCGTGATGTGACCGGCGGCCCACAGCTTGGCCGCGCACGACTCTCTGAAGTCGCCTGTCACCCGTTCAGGGATTGACCGGCTACGCCTTCATGCGGTTTCCCGGAGGAATTCGATGATCGCCGGGACGATCTCCTCGTGGGCATCTTCTTGCAAATAGTGTCCGGCGTCCTGGAGTTTTAGGACTTTCGCGTGCGGAAAGTCCGCCAGCCAAAGCTGGTCCAAAAGATCCGGCGTAAAGGCAATGTCTTTCATCGCCCAAGCGATGAACACGGGCCTGTCCTTGAAGACTTGAAGGCCGTCGTTGACCTGGGCCAGAAAGTCGCTGACCCGCCCAGGTGGCCCGGACGGGATTTCGCGGGGAAACGTCATAATGCCGGTGCGAGACGCCCATGTGGGATGCGGAGCCAAATAGGCGCGTCGAACCACCGGTGTCATGCGCGATTTTTCCATCACGCCCTGCTGGAACAAGAAGACCCGAACGAAAGCGTGCAGGCCCTTGGCCATGATCTCGCCAACCCCTGGGGTGCGGAACAGCTTCAACGCGAAAGGAAGCGGCACTTTGCGCTTGGGGCGGTGAGCAAACGTATTCAGGATCGCCAACCGATCAACGCGATCCGGGTGACGCGCCGCCCAGGCCAGCCCGATCGGCCCGCCCCAGTCCTGGGACACTATGGTAGCGCGGCGCAAATCCAAAGACTCGAGCAATGCCTCAAGCCGCTCCGCATGGCGGGGGATGCGGTAAAACTCCCGGTTATCCGGCTTGTCGGAGCGGCCAAAACCAAGATGATCGGGAACGATCGTGCGGAACCCCGCGTCAACCAGGGGTGGGACAAAATTGCGCCACAAATAGCCCCAGGTGGGATTGCCGTGAACCATGATCACCGGCGGCCCGTCCCGAGGTCCCTCGTCGATGTAATGAAGACGTCCCTCGGCAGTTTCGAACCATTTGGGCTCAAACGGCCAGGTTCCTTCGAAGGTCCAATCGATGTCCGCCATATGGTCTTGCCCCACCCTAAGGCCGCTCTGGTCCGGCGCAGCGGCAATGGTAGCCGAAAGCGGTGCATAGGGACATCATGGGCCGTTTTCCCATTTGCGCACGCCACGGGGCGGACGCTGTCAGGGATGATAAGACTCAAAGAATCCAATCGGTTAAGGATTGTAGGGAAATCGTACCGGGGATAGATTTGGTGCCATGAAAGCGGACGCCGACCAGCCGGTGGCCAAAGACGATCAGGCCGCCAGCGCACGAAGCGACAGCGGCAGGGAAGTTCCGGTCACCCGGGGCCTGTCGGCCCAATTGCTGGTGCTGACGATCGCCTTCGTCATGTTGGCGGAAATCTTGATCTATGTGCCGTCGGTGGCCCGGGACCGTCTGGTGTTCCTGGAAGAGCGAATCGCCGCCGCTGACCTCGCTACACTGGCTCTGGAGGAGGCCCCCAATAACAGTGTCAGCGAAATGCTGGCGCGCGAGCTGTTGGAGCTGGCCGGGGTCCGCGCCATTGTTCTGCGCGGCCCCTTGACCCGGCGTTTGGTGGTGGCGGATCGCACTCCTGAAATGCTCGACGAGACTTTTGATCTGCGCGGCGTCACTTCTGTTCAGGGTATTCGCGACGCCTTTGCCGCCCTGGCGCGCAGGGAGGACCGGGTCATTCGTGTCATCGGCATGTCCAGCCAAAATCCCGACAGCTTCTTGGAAGTGGTCATCGACGAGGCTCCCATGCGGGCGCGGATGATCGAATTTTCCCAGCGGCTGCTGAGCCTGTCGGTGATGATCTCGCTGATCACGGCAGCGCTGGTGTTCCTTACCCTCAATCGCCGCATGGTCCGGCCCATGCGCCGGGTCACCCGCAGCATGGTGCGGTTCCGGCGCCGGCCCGAAGATCCCCAATCGGTCATTGTTCCGAGCAAACGCCGGGACGAAATCGGGGTGGCGGAACGCGAGCTATCGGTGATGCAGGCGGACTTGCGGGCGGCTTTGCGGCAAAATCAACGGCTGGCGGAACTGGGATCGGCGGTGACAAAGATCAATCACGACCTGCGCAACATTCTGGCCACGGCGACGCTGGTGTCGGACCGCATCGCCTCCATAGATGATCCCGAGGTCCGCAAGCTCACCCCGACCTTGATCCAATCCATCGACCGGGCGGTCGCGTTGTGCAACAACACCCTGCGGTTTGGCCGGTCCGACGAAGCGCCGCCCCAATTGAACGAGTTCGATTTGCGGGTTCTTGTGGAGGATGTGGGAACCTCGGCCGGCGCCGGAGCCGACGGAACCATTCGCTGGAACAACGAAGTGCCAGGGCGGTTTATGATGCTGGGGGACCGGGACCAAATTTTCCGTGCTTTGCTCAATTTGGCCCGCAATGCCGTGCAAGCGATCGACAGCATGGGCAACGGGGTAAACGGGGCCGCCGGCGAAATCACCACCCGCGCCGCCCGGGGGGTCGAAAAAGTGGAAATTGAAATCGCCGACACCGGACCGGGGATGCCGACCAGGGCCATGGACTCGGTCTTCAAGCCGTTTTCCGGCACGGCCAAGGCTGGCGGCAGCGGCCTGGGCTTGGCGATCGTGCGCGATCTGGTGCGCGCCCACGGCGGCGACGTCGCCCTGGTCCGCAGTGGCGAGGATGGCACCGAATTCCGCATGGAGTTCCCCGGCGCATGAGGGCGGGGCTGGTTGTGATGGCGGCGGCGGCGCTGATTGTTGGCGGCTGCTCCCAACAAGCGGCGATCCGAATTCTTGATACCATTGCCGGCTATAGCTGCATCGTCTCGGAACGGGTGGCGGGCGCCGAGCCGTGTTCGGTGGATGTACCGCCAACCCCCGACCCATTGTTCTGCCACGAAACAATCGCCGGTGTGGAGTGCTATGCCGAGGACGATCCGTTCCGCATTGAGCCGGGGTGGGAGCGGGCCGGGGCCCCAGACATCGGCGGCTAGGCAAGGCAGAGATGGCCAAACCCGGGCCCTGCAATTTGATCACCGATGTGGACGGCATCTCGGTGGGCAACGCCGAGAACGCCGCCGCCCGCACCGGGGTCACGGTGGTCCTTCCCGACAATGCCGCCATTGCCGCTGCCGACATCCGCGGCGGCGCGCCCGGCACCCGGGAAACCGAAACTCTGAACGGCGATGGATTGGTCAAGCGCGTCAACGCGGTCGTGCTGTCCGGCGGCTCGGCCTTCGGCTTGGACGCAGCATCTGGTGTGGCCGCCTGGTTGAAAGCACAAGGCCGGGGGTTTTTTGTCGGGGACGTAACTGTGCCGATTGTGCCAGCCGCGATCCTGTTCGATCTGCTGAACGGCGGTGATAAGGAATGGGGGGAAGACCCGCCTTACCGCGCTTTGGGCCGGGCCGCTGCCGCATCCGCGTCGGCCAACTTCGCGTTGGGCAACACCGGCGCCGGTTTGGGGGCGACGGCGGGAAATCTGAAAGGCGGCCTGGGTAGCGCCTCACTGGTACTGGACTCCGGGTATCAGGTGGGGGCGGTAGTTGCGGTCAATTCTGTAG
>JAKZSO010000147.1:0-15856 GCA_047517625.1 Alphaproteobacteria bacterium | reverse complement strand
CCTCCAGAACGTCGGCCCACAAGATATCCACAGTTCGCCCTTCCGTTACTACCATATTTAGATGATCGCGCAATTGAGAACACACAATCCGGTATAAGTCAACGGCATTGTTTCTGGTTTGTTCAATGGCTTAGCTTGATTCGGGCATACAAGAATTCCTAGTAGGTAGTTTTTGCCCTCCTACCAAGAACTGCCTGGTTGGATGGGCAAGAACTGCCTCGCTATTTTTCCGGCGACGCCAGAAGGTACAGTGTTTTCAATGGGTTGGGAGAAATCGCCCAATCCGGCACAAACTTTGCGGGTTTTTCGCGCGCGCACGAACCTGTGAACTGTGAAGGCCCCCCGTCATGGCGATGTCCATCAACACCAATACCGGCGCTATGATGGCGCTGCAAGATTTGTCCAAAACCAATCGCGCGCTGGGGATTACCCAGCTGCGGGTGACGACTGGCTTAAGAATCAACGGGCCAAAAGACGACGCCGCGACCTTCGCCATCGCCCAAAATATGCGCGGCGATATCGCCGGCATGTCGGCGGTCAAAACCAATCTCAGCCTTGGTCAGTCGGTGGTCAATGTCGCCATTGACGCGGGCAAGGCCATCGAAGATTTGTTGATCGAGATGAAAGCCAAGTCCGTCCAGGCCAGCCAAGCCGGACTGAATACTGATTCGTACACCGCTTTGAACCAGGAATTCACGTCACTGCGGGCGCAGATCGAGGCCATTGCCGCCAGCGCCGAGTTCAACGGAACTAACTTGATCAATTCCGCCGCGTCCAACCTGGACGTTCTCAGCACAGTCGACGGCAGTACGATCACGATTACCAAGCAATCAATTGACGCCACGACCCTGACCATCCACACCGCCGCGCTGACCGATTCTACGGTCGCCGGTACGGCGCTGACCGCCGTCAGTCAGGCCATTATTACGGTGTCCAACGCGCTGGCGTCGTTGGGCTCGTCCGCCAAGCTGGTGGATATTCAGACGGAATTTACCAGCAAGCTCCAAGACATTCTGAAGCAAGGCGTCGGCAATCTGGTGGATGCGGATTTGGCGAAGGAAAGCGCCAATCTGCAGGCCTTCCAGATCAAACAGCAATTGGGCGTTCAAGCACTGGCGATCGCCAATGCCGGCCCCCAGAGCATTTTGAACCTGTTCGCCGCCCAGCCGCTGATTCTGTAGTCAGCCGCGAAGCTCAAGCCCAAAAAAAGCCGCGCAACAAATGCGCGGCTTTAATTTGTCAACGTTAGATTTAGGCGCGGATCACCCGTTCGCGGCCATCGGCCAGGGTCAGCAGCGCCGTGACATTCCCGGCTTTGCGGGCAATGGCGTCGGCGCGATCCGTGGGCGACACGTAAATCGCCGTGGACAACGCATCCGCCATCGTGGCCCGGGGCGTGATCACCGATACGCCAATGTGCTGCAACGCGCTGGTGCCCATGCCAGGGTTGAAAAGGTGGTGGAACCGCCCGGCGGTATCGAATTCGGTGCCATAGCCGCCAGATGCCGCCACCGACATATCAGCCAGGTCGATGGTGCGGGCGGTGCGGTTGGGATTGGTGGGGTCCTTCAACGCCACCAGCCAGGGCCGGCCTTCCGGGTGGGCGTCTAAAGCCCTGGTCTCGCCCAAGGACACCAAGACATTGCTGATCCCGTTTTCGCGCAGCAGCTCCGCCACTTTGTCGGTGATATAGCCCTGGGCGATGCCATTGAGGGTGATTTCCATGCCTTTGCGGTCAAGGCTGATGAACAGCGGATTAGCGTCGATGCGGCGGTAATCCACCAGCTTCAAAGCGTCGTCGATGTCCGCTTGGGCGGGGCCTTTGACGTCGCCTTTGTTGCCGCGGAAATGGGCCGAATACAGCTTCCACAAAGGCTGGACACTGACGTCAAAGGCGCCGTCTGAAATGCCGCCAAAGCGCACGGCTTCGGTCATCAAGGTCAGCATATCCATGGACGGCCGGGACAAGCGGCCATCGCGGTTCAACGCCGCTAGTTCGCTATCCGCTATGCGCAGGCTAAAAATAGCCTCCAACCTGCGCACCTCGGCCACGGCAAGATCGATAATCCGTTGGGCCCCTTCGCGGTTGGGGTGGGCCAAGGTCATGCTGGCCTGGGCGCCAAGGGCCGCGCCTTCCCATGTGTAGAGATTTGCCGCGGCCGCCCCGGATTGGCTGGCGATCCCTGCCAAAGGCATCCCGGCGGCGGCGCCAAAGATGGTGATCGCCCGGCGGCGGGACAGTGGGCTGGTTTTATTCGCGCCCATTTTTTTCTCCAATTTCTCCATTCCTTCCGGCCTCCCCGCCGGTCGTTTTTCTCTTTCCTATTCAGCCGGCTGTGGCACCAAGCCACCAGGGTAGGTCTTCGGCCCTGGAACCAGGCCCTGCTCGGGTGGCATTCCGCGTTCCCTGAGCTTGCGGTCTTGGGCAAGGGGCGGACACCTCTGATCGTCAAAATACTCCACCTGACAATCAAGGCAATAGAAACACTCTGATTCGTCGATCCGGCCCGACGGCTCGATCGCCTGAAATACGCACGAAACCTCGCACAAATGGCAGCCGCCGGTGGTTTCGGCTTCGGGCGTTCCACATTCAGGTTTGCGCCGCAGGAACCGAACCAAGTTGAACCGGCCCAACGCCGCCAGCCCAGCGCCCAGAGGGCAGAGGAACCGGCAATAAGCGCGTTCCATGACCATACCGATGGCGAGCAGAATGACCGCGTAGGCGACGTAGGGCAGTGCGCGATTGGAAAAATGGGACGTAATAGCGGTCTTAAAGGGCTCAACCTCGATGGCGCCAACCATCACCTCAGGCGAGAAAAACGCGAGTGGGACGAGCCCAGCGAAGACCACATACTTCACCGGCCAAAGTTTTTGATGGGTTTCCCGGGACACCTGGAATTGGGGGATGCGCAAGAGTTTGGCGATGCGGGCCAGGAATTCTTGCAACGCGCCAAACGGGCACAGCCAGCCGCAAAACAGCGCCCGGCCCCAAATAAACAGCGACACAAGGGTGTACGCGGCGACGATCACGATCAGCGGCTCCATCAAATAGAACGTCCACTCGTAATCCTGAAACGGCGCCTGAAGGTAAACGAGAAAATTGACCATGGACAATTGGGCGTTGGAAACCCACCCCAGCCAGCCCAGGGTGAAGGCCAGGAAGCTTAGGCGCACCAGCTGATAGGTCCGGCGATTGCGGGCAATGGCGTCTTGTTTGATGAGCATCACCGTGAGCACCACCAGCGCCACAATCAGGATCGCCACGTCCAGACGTTGATCAAGCCATGCCTGGACCCACATCGGCCGGGCATCAAACGACGACAACGCGCCCATGGCCATTTCTTCTTCTTCCAGCCCCAAAATGTGCCGGGCCGGCAGCTGATAGGCGACCTCGAAGGGGATCGTGATGGCGGCATCGTCCGCCGTGCCATGAACCAGGATCTGGAAAACGAAGGGCGCCAAGGGGTCGAACAGCGGGTCATCCACGCCGAACACCCCCGCTTGGTTCAGGACCGTGCCTTCCCTGCCCCCGCCGGTTTCCAAGCGGCCTTTGTATTTGTAGCGATCCCCATAGAAATAAATGACGTTGCCGTTTTGGACGATCTGAACCCGGTCGAAACGTTTCTGGGTAGCGGCGTGACGATAGGCCGTGCCCTTGAAATCGTAGTCGCCAGCGGCGGCCAAAATGAACATGTCATTGGTGAATTCGCGGCTGAAATTTTCAAACTCCTTTTGCCGCAAAATGTTTTGGCCGATGGAAACGGGGGTCGCCAGCGCCGCGAAAAATTCAAGAAACAGGTCGTCGGGATCGCCCAATGGAATATCGGGCCGGGCGTCGTTAAAGCCCGCCAGGGAAAAGGCTTCGGCAACGTCGCGATTAGTGAGGGACAGCCGCACCATGGAGCCACCCGCGAGCAGTTCCTCCCAAGCCAGCGCCTCGAATCCCGTACGGTCCACCGCCGGTGGGCCGGTGTAGACATCGCCCCTGGTCCGCACCACCGCCCGGGCGCCCAAAATAACGGCATCGCGCATCAGGGCGGCGGAAATCGTTGCGCCCTGGGTGACGCTGGGCTGCAGGGCCGCGGTGTAGCGGTTCCAAACATGAACCGTATTAAGCTGGCCCAAATAGCGCTCCAAGCGTTCCTCGGGCACGCCGTGGCCGATGATGGGCTCGGAATGGGCCACCAGCATCGCCGCGCCCGTGACTTGGCCGGTGTTGGTGAACCCCGCAACGATGTCAAATGGCGCGCCGGCGTAGCCGCCGTAATTGCCCACCTGCTTGGTGGAAATCAGATATCCGACCTGTTCGTCGCCGACGAATACCCGGATTGCCAGGGGCCGTCCTTCGGGCTCACCCAGGGTGATTTCTTCCCCCGGCCAAACCTGGGCCAAAAATTCTGGGGTCAGCAGATCCTTGACCTCGTCCACCCAATCGGCCTGGGCGGCGGGGGCGGAAAACACGAGTGCCGTGACGGCCAAGCCAAAGCCCACCGCCAAGCCCCGCAACGCACGAAGATCCAAGGTATGTGGCATCGCCCGCCCCACTCAACCGCTGCCAAAAAAACACCCCCTGGACTGAACGGGCGGCGCTGTCGTACTTGTTGCGAAGTGTAGCCCATCGGCACCCCGGACGCCACCGGTCGGCGGCCTGGGGATGCGAACACGTCGCAAAGGTGGAAGCGGGTTTTAGCGCCCTGATGGTGGCCCGGTCGGCGCATTCCTCGGCGCCGGCCCGGGTGCGGCGGGTTCCTGGCCAAGGCCGGTGCTGAAAATTTGGAACACGCGGCTGAAGAAACCAGCGACCAGCGCGACCGCCGCAAACCGAACAAGCAGCGAGAGAATATCGACCGGAATAGCCAAAACCAGCTGCTCCGTCATGACCGGAGTTTCGTCGGACATCCGCCTCAGGAAATCATCCAGGAACAGAAAGGGCAGCACCAACGTCACAACAGACATCCAGAGCAGCAGCCAGTTCGAGCGCACCTTGGCGATGCTCCCCAGCAAATTGATGCCGCGTCCCATCGCGATGCTGGGAAAGACCAGCGCCACCCAGGCGGCCAGAAAACTACCACCAATGATCGCCATCGTAACCGCCGAGCCAACCGAAAAATCCGCGAAGGTCATGACACCCACAAGATTGCCCGCGCCGAGAGCAAGGGCCACAGTGGCTCCCGCGAGAACCAAAATCGAAGCAAAATACTGTAGCTCCGCGATGCCGAATGAAAGTTTGACGGGCTTGTCCTCTCCGGATGCCCGACGCTTCGCAAGACGGTGCCAGGCGACCCCAAACACGGAAAGGAACACCACCTGAACCGACCACAGGCCCATGCTCACACCCAGGCTCGGCTGGCCGCCAACATCGAACCCCTGTTGGGCCCCGGCGCCAAAATAATCGGCCGCCATTTTGAGCCCCAACAGGATCGCAACGGGGAGCCAAACCAATCGCACGAACGTCGAAAGATTCTTGAAAACGAAACCAAACGCACCGCCAACAGCCTTCTTAATTTCAGCCCGCGCCACATCCAGTGCGGCGCTGCGGCGCAGCATGCCGCGCTGGGGGTCGTACCCAATAACCGCGACGATGAAGAACACCAGGGCGAACCCGAACACGACTGCAAGCGAAATCAAGAACTGGCAATCAGCGTCCCTGAAAAATTCCAGGTCGCGAAACTGGAACTCGCAATCTTGTAGCGTTTTCCCATAGGCCGCGAACCGGATGAGTTCGATGGTGTGGGTGAAGGGATTGATCTGGGCGATCCAATAAATGAATTCCGCGCCTTGTTCGCGCAATTTCCACAGCGGATACAGCGCCGGGGAAATAAAGAACATCGGAAAAATCACGAAGTTCATGGTGCCGGCAAAATTTTCGAGCTGGCGAATGTAAACCGAAAGCAACAGCCCCAGGGCCGCCAGCATCAGGCCACCGGCGATCAGTGGCGGTAGAATATAAATCCACCCCGAGGCGGGAATGCGAACACCCAAATACGGGACGTAGTAACTGACCGCAAAAACGATCAGCAGAAAAACATAGGATTGAATGACGGCCAGGAAGGTGGCCGACAGCAACTTGAACAGCAGCAACACCCAGCGCGGAAGCGGCGCGGTCAGCAGCAACCGCATGATCCCCATTTCCCGGTCATAGACCATGGAAAGCGACGATTGCATGCCATAGAACAGCAACACGATCCCCAGCAGCCCCGGCAAAATGTATTCCTGATACGTCACATATGTTTCATAGGGGGGCACGATGGACACCCCCAGCAGGGACCGAAATCCCGCCGCGAAAACGATCAGCCACAACAACGGCCGCACCAGCGCCGACGCCCAACGGCCTTTTTGGCGAACGAATTTCCCGACCTCACGCTTGGTGATGGCGGACAGGGCCAGCAACAAATGGGTCACCGGCCCGGCTCGCAATGCCGCTCGTGCTGGGGCAACACCGTCCGCGACGGCTTCGGCTGCGGTTCGTTCCGCTGCTGTTTGCACGGTCATCCCACTACCTCAAAACACGCATTCGTTTTCGGGCTCGTCGATGCCCAGGGTATCGAGATCGTTGATCGCATGTTCGAATTTGTCGATGGGGGCGCGGGCGATCACTGCATTGCTGACACTGATCAACAGATTCTGGCGTAGCTGATTGTTCCACGGCCTGAAATCTGACTGGAAGCCTTTGTAGGTATCCATCGTCAGTTCTTCGTTGGCGAGGATGGCGCGGATAGCTTCGAACTCCTGGGATTCAGCCCGGATCGACGCCTGTGTGACCGCTTTGACCGCCGCCCATGCGGCCCAGTCCGGCCCGGTCATAAAGCGATCGACGGAGCGGAAAAACCGGCCATTCAATTGCGGCGCGCCGTGGCGCTCGAACGTCCATTGCCATGCCTCGGCAATCAGTCCGGTGGTGCCCACAACTGGGCGCGGGCGCACGGATTGGTACGGCACATAGCGGCCAAATTCGCCATCGGTGTCGGCGATGAAGACAACGTCATAATCACGGCGCCCGGAGGTCATTAGCCGGATGTTGTTTTGCTCGCGCTCGCGCGGATCGTTGGACAAAACGAAATCGCGAATGTCGACGATCGACGCGCCATTGCGTTTGGCCGACCGCTCCAACGCAGTGACCATCGCCGCGTCGTCCTCCAACGGACCCTTCAAGACCAGAAGCCGGGTCCAATCCTGGAACACCAGGTATTGGGTCAGGGCATCCATCAGCATGTTGTAGCTGGGCGCCGTGTGCATCAAATGCGACGCGCAGTTTTCGCTGCGCAGGGCGTCGTCCGAATTGTTGACGTTGAACAACAATATGCCGGCGTCGTGGGTGGCGTCGGTCAGCGCCTTGATGACGTGGGTCTCGCCATCCACCAGGAAAAAGTGGACGCCTTCGTCGTCGCGCATGCGGAAAAGTTCAGCAATCAATTCGTTTTCGTCGGCTCCGCGAAAGGGCACCAACTCAAAGTCCAGGCTTAAAAACCTGCCGGTCGACTGAGCGTCCGCGATACCCAGCTGCGCCCCGGGCTGGGGTCGGAAACGCGGCACCGCCGGAATGCGGGCATAAACAAACGCCCGGATATAGCGAATGTCGTCTTCGATATCCAGGTAGCCGATCTTCAGTGGCACGATGTCGGCATCTTGGGCGTCCGCGGGGCCCGGCGCCATGACGACGGACACCGCCACCAACCCGGACAGCGCCAAAATCGCGCCCACCAACAACGCCCGCATGCCCAACCCTTTGACCCGGTTCAACATGACCCCAAGCCGCCGCTATTCGTCCAACAGGACTTGGTACGGGATGCGGCCCGTGGGGACGGATTTCCTAACTTTCCTGGCAGCAACATCGACCACCGAGACGTCGTCCGACAGGCCATTGGCCACGAACAGCGTTTTTTCGTCGGAGGACAGGGTCACGTTCCAGGCGCGGGAGCCGACCAGGACATAGAAGGTAATTTCCCGGGTCGCCACGTCCACAAACGCGACGTGGTTGGCCCGGCCCAGGCTGACATAGGCCATGGTACCATCGGCGGTGATCACCAGCCCCACCGGGGTCACGTCGACTTGGCGGAACCCAGGCGGCAGGAAATTGATGACTTCGGTGACCTTAAACGTCTCAACATCAATGATGTAAATTTCGCCGGAAAGTTCGGCCGACACCCACAGCTCTTTCTTGTCCGGAGTCATGCGGATGCGCCGTGGCCGGGTGCCAACGATGACGTTGGCGGTGATGATCCCCCGATCCACGTCGATCCGGTGGATCATGTCGGCGACTTCGGACGTCAGATACAACGTCTTGCCGTCGTCGGTGATGAACACACCTTCGGGTTCCGCCCCGGTGGGTACTTCGTGCAGCAGCACTTTTTCCGCCAGGTCGATAATCCAAAGCGACGAGTCTTCTTCGTTGGCGATGAACATCAAGCGCTCGTCAGGCGTAATTTCCAGAACCTCGGGGCTAGGGCCGGTGGGAATGGCGTCCACCACCTCCAGCGCTTCGGCATCGATGACGTCCACCACGTCTTCGTCGCCACAGGCCACGTACAGCAAGGTTTTTGCCAAATTGAAAACCATGCCCCGGGGCCGCCGAGAGGTTTTGATCTGCTTGACGATTTCCAACGTCGCGATGTCGAGGACGGTGACGGTGTGGCCTTTTTCGTTGCTGATGAATGCCAGACCCCGGCCAGCCCCCGATGCCGGGCGGGTAGCCGCCACCGGTAAGGCCGCAAGGACCGCCGCGGCGCCCAGGCCTTTCAGGACTTTCCGGCGATCCGAAAACAAGATCTGATCGCCGACTTGAGGAATTCTTGCTTGTGCCTGCATGACCAACGCCTCCGGGCTCTGCGTCCTAGCGGACGATGAACGTACCGACCATGCCGCGCTGTTTGTGGCCGTCGATGTAAAATTCGTAATTTCCGGGACGAATGGGCACGAACCAAATTCTGATCAGGCCTTCGTCATCGAATTCCAGGCCATACAGGCCCATGGGCTTCACTTCCATTTCGCCGATGGCGATTTGGTTGATCCACGAGTTGCGCCACAGTTCCGGCGCCAGCAGCAGGAATTCATCGCCGCCGTTGCTGGTAATGTCCCAGCGGTAGTACTTCCCGGTTTCCAGTTCGTATTCGTGGTTGGACATGCTCAGGTCAGGATTGAGCGTCAGCTCCAAGCCGGTCGGGCGCGAGGCCAAATTGCCTTCCGCCGAAACCGGGCCCGCAAACACAAACAACGCCAACCCGGCCACAACCATTTGCGCAAATTTCTTCATATCCCCTCCCACTTATTTTTTGCTGGCAAATTCCCGCCTGGTTTCCTCGCCCGCATTACGTTTCCCAATGCTTGGCATTGCCTATGGAAGCCATAGAGACGGCCCTGTCCAAAGCCATAGAGCAATATGCGTGCCATTGCCAGTGCACGCAGCCAAACGCAGAATGTCATTTTTTATCAATAGGGTAGAAGGGCGATTTTCGCCGGGATCTTGAGGCCGACTCAGCGGTGGTGGTTGATAACAACCGGTTGCGAATCCCCCCGGCTACAATCGAACATCCGGAATACGGTCAGCCCAGGCGGAAATCAGCCGCCTCAAGCCCGTGTTTTTCGATGCGATACCGCAACGCCATGCGGGTGACCCCTAATGCCCGGGCGGCCTCGGAGGTATTGCCCCGGGCTTGGCGAAGAGCGCCGGCGATCAATTCCCGTTCGGTGTTATCCAAAGTATTGCCGGTTTCGATCAAACCAGGTGCCGCGGCAACGCTAAGCGGTTGGGGACCAGCGCCCAAGGCAAGGGAGTCGAGCTGTACGACCGTACCCGGCGTCAGCAGCACCGCCCGTTCGATCACATTGCGAAGTTCGCGCACATTGCCCGGCCAATCGTATTGTTCGACCGCCGCCAACGCTTGGGGTCCCAATTCCGGTGCTTGACGGCCATAAGACCGGGCCGTGATCGCTAAAAAATGTTCGGCCAGCCCGGCCACATCGCCCCGGCAGTCGCGCAACGACGGCATGCGCACCGACAAAACATTCAGGCGGAAAAACAAATCATCGCGAAACTCGCCGCGGGCCACCATGGCCTGGAGATCGCGGTTTGTGGCGGCGATGAACCGTGCCTGGACCGGGTTTTCCCGGGTGCTGCCGACACGGCGGACCTGGCGGCGTTCCAGGACATTCAGCAGCTTGGCTTGCAGCGCCAGGGGCAAGTCACCAATTTCGTCCAGGAACAACGTGCCATCCTCGGCGGCTTCGATTAGCCCGGCGCGGGAGGTGTGGGCACTGGTAAACGCGCCGCGTACGTGCCCGAACAACTCGGCTTCGATCATGTCTTTGGGCAGGGACGTGCAATCGACCTGGACGAACGGCCGGTCTGGCCGCGGGCCCAGCCGGTGCAGCAGGCGCGCCGCCACGTCCTTGCCGGTTCCGGTCTCGCCCTGGATCAAAACCGTGGGAGGTGCATCACCGCCGACACCGGCGATGGTTTCGATTTGGTCACGCACGGCTTTGATCGGCGCCGATTCCCCCAACAACGTTTCGGGCACGGCGGAGCGATTCTCCCGGGCACGGGAAAAATTCAGCCGCGAGCGCAGTTTTTGCGACTCCATCACCTTGTCCACGGTGACCAACAGCTCGTCCAAATCCAAAGGTTTGCGCAAATAGTCCGCGGCCCCCAGCTTCATGGCATTCACCGCCTGGCTGATGTCGCCATAAGCGGTGACGACGATCACGGGCGGCGCGGCTTCACCAACCCCGGTGATGTCCGGCAGCAAATCCAGGCCATCGCCGTCGGGCAAGCGCATGTCAAGGATCACCAAATCCGGCGGATCGTTGATGTGTTCACGGGCCATGGAAAGCGACGTCGCCACCACACAAGTGTTTCCGGCCCGGACCAAACAGGTGGCTACGGCGCGGGCAAAAACCTCTTCGTCATCCACCACCAGAATGGCCCAACTTGGGGATTTGTCCGGGGCTGGGGTGGTGGCGGCGGCCTGATCGGTCACGCCGCACTCCGTGCCGCCGCGGAGGCTGGCAACGTTAGGGTGACATCGGTGCCGCCGGCGGGTCCGGGTTCGAAATCGATGGTGCCGTGATGCAGATCGCAAATCTTGAACGCAAAGGGGATGCCGAGGCCGCTGCCATAGCTTTTTGTTGTGGGGCCGGGGCTGAGTTCTCCGGGCGCCGGGCGGAACGGCACGCCGGGCCCCTGATCTGAAATCACCAGCTGGACGCTTTGATTTGGCGTTTGGATCGACACGGAAATGGCCTCTTTTTCCGGCGACGCCTCGATCGCGTTCGACAACAGGCCGACCACTGCCTGTTCCATCAAATGAATATCCACGGTCACGCCGGACTGCTGTTCCCAGCCAATGCGTTGAAGGCTAATTCCCTTTGCCTCGATGCGCGGAGCCAGCAGGTCGATGGCAGTATCGGCGACCTCGGACAGGGGCACCCGGCTACGGGCCAAACGCAGGGGGTTCAAATAGGACAACAATGACGACAACCACTGTTCCAGGCGATCGACGGTTCCGCGGATATCTTTGAGCCCCAGGGCGACGTCGGCGGCGGTTTCAGGGTTGTCATGAACTTGGGCGGTGGCGCGGATGCTGGCCAAGGGGTTGCGGATGTTGTGGGCGACCACGGGGACCAGCGACCCCAGCGCGGCTTGTTTTTCCGATCGCACCAAGGCCTCGCGGCTCAGGGCAAGATCTTCGGACATGCGGTTGACCGCCCGCTGCAAGGTGACCAATTCGGTGGCGCCGGATTCCGGAACTTTGTGGTCCAGGCGGCCCTGGCCGAATGCCGCGACCCCCGCCAACAACGCATTGACGGGACGCACGAACGCGCGCTGGACAAAGGCCCGGGACACCAGCAGCAGGCCCCCGGCCAAGGCCACTGGAATCAATAGCACCAGACTGGCGGCGCGGCTGAGCCGGGCGACCCGGGCTTCTTCCGCGTCCTGGGCGATCGCCATTAGCTCGTCGTTGGCGATGAACACCCGTTCGTAATCCGCCAGCCAAACCATTTCCAGATCGGCGGTGAAAAATACCGTCAGGTGATCGGCTTCACGAAAGGCGCTGGACGGGGTCGTCATAATTTCGTCGGTTTGTTGGCGCACCTGCTCATAGGCCAACTGCAGGCCCTCGATGGCGGCAGCCTCGGCCGGGTGCGACGCCACCGCTTCCAGCCGCGCGAAATTGGCGGCGATGCGCCGGCCCGTTGTTCGGTACTCGGTGGCCGCCCGGGGGTCGGCAAGAAAATGATGGTCGAAGACCTCGGTCATCTGGCGATAGACGTCGCCGCGGGTTTCTTGAACCAGGTTGATCAGGGTACTCAGACGCTGGGATTCCTCGGCCGCGCGCTGGCGCAACTCCACCCCGACCAAGCCCATGGCCCCGGTTACCACAATCAACAAAAGGAATGCCAGGTTGTGGCCCAGCAGCAATCCCCTCATGGAATAGATGCGGAACATGGGTGCGCTTACTGAACGGTTTGACGTGGGTGAATCAAATGGAAGGTGGCGGGTCGGTCCATAGGGCAATGCCGGGTTCTAGAGCATGATCAAACAATATGGAGACAATTTGATGGCGGCAAATCGGCTTTCCGGGCAGGCGCGGCGCGAAGCGCGATGCGGTGCCATCGGTCGAGCGTCGCAACGAACCCGGCAAGCCGATTGGCCCCACCGAAGGCCGGGTTCTTTTGCCCCGTGGCGTTGTTGCCCTTCCTCGCCGATGTGTCGCATCGCCATCAAAAGCGCGCCTAGCCACGGGGCAAAAGAATTTCGGTCAAATGGTTTCATATTGTCTGATCATGCTCTAGGCCACGTCCTCTTGGCCGGGATCAGCCGTCAAACTCAAGAACGCTTCGCTGAGGTCTTTGGCGCCTTCTTTTTCGACCAACGCTTGGACGTAACTGTCGTTCAGAATGTTGCCGTGGTGCAAAACAACAACGCGGTTGGCCTCCTTGGCTTCGTCCACCAAGTGCGTCGCCCACAACACGGCAAGTTGGCGCTCTCTGCGCATGACCGAAACGGACTTCAGAATGTCCTGGCGGCTGCGGTGATCGAGGCCCACCGTGGGTTCATCCATCAGCAAAATCTTTGGCTCGTGCAACAGCGCCCGGGCCAACTCCACCCGGCGTTTGTTGCCACCAGACAAGGTCCGCACAGCCTGCTTGGATTTGCCGCCCAAGCCAATGCGTTCCAATTCATCGTCAATACGCTTTTGCGCGATCTTTGCCGGGACGCCGTGCAGATCCGTGTGGAACCGCAGGTTGGCGTTGATCGAAAGTTCGCCGTCCAATGTCGGGGTCTGAAACACGATCCCCAAGCCTCCAAGTGCTGGCACGGAATTCACCGCAAGGTCATGGCCGTCGACGATGATTTTCCCTTCGTCGGCCACGAACAACCCCGTCAGTAATTGGAACAGGGTCGTTTTCCCGGCGCCATTGGGCCCCAGCAAGATCACAAATTCTCCCGGGTCCACACGCAGACTGACGCCATTCAGCGCCCGGGTAGCACCGTAGGACTTGACGACATCCCTGACCTCCAGGGCGGCTTGGGAATCGGCCATTCGCTCATCGTCTCCCTTGATTGGTGGCCACGACCGGATCTTCTTCTTTGTCCAGGCCCGCCAGAATATCGGGGTGGTCACGCAGCAAACCGCTGCGGAAATTTTCCATGTCTTCGCCTTCGGAAATCCGTGGCCGTGTCAGCCCCACCGTTTGATCCAGCACGATGCGGCCGGGGCTGGGCGACATAAACAAAATCCGGTCCGCCAATTGCACGGCTTCGCGCAGATCGTGCGTGACAAACACAACAGTCGCATTATGCGCCCGCCAAAGGTCCAGCAACAGATGGCGCAGGCGATCGGCAACGGGCGTATCCAACGAAATAAAGGGTTCGTCCAACAGCAGCATGGGCGGCTGATTGACGAACGCCCGGGCCAACGCTGCCCGCCGCTGCATGCCGCCGGACAGACGGTTGGGGAACGTCTGCAAAAACCCGCCCAGATCCATATCTTCCAACAACTTTTCTGGGCGGCCTTCTTTGCGCGCCCCGTCTTTGGCGACGACCCGGACGTTTTCCAACACCGTGAGCCATGGCATCAGCCGCGGCGACTGAAACATATAACCAAGCGGCGGCGCTTCCTTTGGCGTTTTACCGTCAATGGACACGGCACCTTCGAAGTTTATGTCGAGGCCGCTCAAGATATTCAGCAGTGTTGTTTTGCCGGTGCCAGATGGCCCCAAAATGCAAGTGAACTGACCGGTCGGCACCGAAAATTTCAGCTTGGACAGAGCCACGAGTTCGCCGCCATCCGCCGATGGAAACACTTTTTTCGCGATGTCGACCTCAAGAACGCTCACAACCGCCACCGGGTTGCGCGCCGATCCAACGGCCGCATGATGAAGGTCTCGATGAGCATGACCACGGCGATGAAAGAGAAGGTGTAGGCCAAAACATTTTCGATTTCAAAATTGCTGAAAAAGATCTGGAATTGAAACCCCACGCCATTGCTTTGGCCGATGAATTCCAAGACCAACACGATCTTCCAAATCAGTGCCAGGCCGGCCCGGGACGATGCCATGAAGTACGGATACAGTTGGGGCAGGTGGACTTTGCGAATCGTCTGGAACCACGACATACGGAATGCCTTGGCAACTTGGATTAGTTCCGGTTGAATGGCGGCGGAACCTTCGCGCACCATCACCGCCACCAGCGGTACTTTGTTCACGGCAAGGGCGATGACCAGCGCGGTTTCAGTCAGGCCAAACCAGACATAGCAAAGAATTCCGACCACCAGGGCCGGCAGGTTCAGGCCCAACACCACCCATCCATCGAAAAACCGGTCCAGGGATTTCACCCGGCCGAGAAAGATGCCAATGATGCTGCCAATAATCATCGCCGAGAAGAATCCGGCGGCAGCCCGGAACAGCGTGAACCCTAAATTACAGGCCAGTCCGGATTCGGAAACGATCGTCCAAAATAAATTGCTGTCCCGGTGGCAGGACCACGGTCCAGGCGTCGTTGCAAGGGTCCAAAACGCCTGGCCAATATCTGTCAGGTGGGGGAGGTGTCTCGGCGCCCACGCCCAAATGACGAATTCCCAAAGCACCGCCAGTGCGACAAAGGACAGGGCCCTGACCCATCCTCCGCCCTCAGTCGGCGACAGGGGCCGCACTTTCGTGCGGCCCCTGGGCTGTTGAACGCTTGTGACCATACTTTAAGTATGGCGGTTTATGGATCGGATGGCTAGAACGCGAAGCCGCCCCAGAACGTTCCCGGCTGCAATTCCGGAGACGGACCCATCAACGCCTCGCCGCCCAACTCGGACAGAATGCTGAACGCTTGGCGGGCGCGGGCTTTGTCGTCGGCGTCGAAGGACGAAACGATGCCGGCGCGGTATTGCTTCATGTAGGTTTCGAACAAGGTCGGATTGTCCGTCACTCTCATGCGGCCCTTCAGTGTTGCCCAAGCTTGATCGCTGGTGGCCAACAGTTGGGTCGCATCTTGCGAGGCCTTCAAGAAACCTGCAATCGCATCGGGATTTGCTTCAGCCCATTCTTCGCTAAAGGTCCAGCCCAGCAGGGGTACGGTGCCTTCGACGCCAAGAACGCCGAGGATTTCGCCGGTTCCAATCAGCTGATGGTAATTGTCTGGGTCGTTCAGCAGACGGGCATTCCAGTTCCAGAAACTCATGACGGCGTCGACTTCGCCATCGGTAATCATCGAGTTAACCAGGAATGGCGAACCAAATTTCACTTCCGCGACCGCATCGCGGATGTTCATGCCCAATTGATCCAGGGTCCATGCCTGAAGCAGCAGCCAGCTCTTGTCGACCGGGCCACCGGCAATGCCGATGTTCTTACCGACCAGATCCTGGAC
>JAKZSO010000146.1:0-8362 GCA_047517625.1 Alphaproteobacteria bacterium | reverse complement strand
CCCGGGTGCTGATCCACGACCAGGGAATGTCCCACAATCAGGCGGGCCGCTTGGTCCAGCGGATTTCAGAGGTCAATTCCTATCGCCTGTTGGCGCTGCTCGCCCTGCCATTGGCCCGGGATTTGAGCCCCCGCATTCGCGAGGTCGACGCCGCGCTGGCCAAGATCACCCAGACACTGGCCGGCACAAAACCCAACGCCGGTGAAGACAGCGGCGAACGGGCTTTGCTTGAAGAACTTTCCGGCTTGGCTTCAGAGGTCGAGAAAATCGGCGGCCTGACAAGTTATCGGTTCAGCGCCGCTGAAGCCTATCGGGACATTGTCCAACGGCGTCTAGGCGAATTGCGCCAGGAACGCATCAAGGGCTTGCAGACGTTTTCAGAATTCTTGGACCGGCGCCTGGCCCCCGCCATGAACTCCGTACGATCAACGGCGGAGCGCATCGAATCCTTGTCCGACCGCATGTCCCGGGTCGGCAGTTTGATTCGCGCCCGGGTCGAGGTGCAAATCGAAGAACAGAACCGCGATCTGCTGGCATCCATGGATCGCCGGGCGCAGATGCAATTCCGTTTACAGCGCATCGTCGAAGGTCTGTCAGTGGTGGCCATCACTTATTACTTGGCGAGCATGGTCAAATTCATTTTGACTGCCCTGGCCGACATCGATATCCCGGTGAACGCCACCCTTGGTACCGGCATTTCCGTGCCGATCATCGGCGGGCTCATTTGGTGGGGCTTGCGCCGGGCCCAAAAAGCGCTGGGCCACGACTAATATCGCTGGGATTTAACGGGACCGAGCCGCTCCCCGCCGCGGCGGGGTAACCGTGTTCACCGATACGGAGCCGCCGGATTTCGTCGACAGGGTCTTCGGATCGAACCGGCCGCCTTTGACTTTGATCTCGGGCGCTTCCTTTTTGGCCACGGGATTAGCGAGCTTCGCCGCCCGGGCCTTGGCCCGTTTTCGCGCCTTCGCTTTGGTCACGCCTAATCCCCAATGCCGTTCAAAAGTTCTGGCCGACTCAGTAGTCGTACAGGAAAATTGCTGAACAGTCAGGCCCGCCTGTCTTTCGTTTTCCCCGGCAGCCTGTCTTTTGGTTTGGCCTTTGGCCCGGCGGCGGGCTTTCGCCTAGACCGAGGGCCGGTGGGGCCTGGGGGCTTACCGCGGGGCTTGGCCCGGGGCTTGATTTCGGCTTTCGCTTTACCCTGGGTCAGTGTCCCCCGCAGTTTCCTCAGCTCGGTCTGTTCGAACATCAGGCTGGCGCGTTGGCTGGGGTCGTCGTGGGTGCCCCGGCGCAGCTCCGCGGCCATGTGGTTGATGACCCGGCCCAGGGCCTGGGAGACTTCGACAACTTGGGCGCCCGTCTTGGTGTTGACGACAATCGTGTCCTTCATCATCCGTTTGGCGTACGTTGTCGGATCAGCCTGGGACAGGGCTGCCAATTCCTTGTCCAGATCGTTCCAGGTGGCGGCGTTGCGGGCGCGGAAGGTGGCACGGGCGTTGCGGCCCCTGGGCCGGGCAAGGGATTCCATTTCGACCATCACCCGGACGAACTGCCAAACAACGAATTCTATTTTCATGGCCGCACAATGACCGATTTCAAGAACGAGGGCGAGCGTGGCCGGTAAAGCTGACAAAGCAAAAACAGCCGTCATCGGCGTGGGCCATTTCGGCCTGTACCACGCCGAAAAGCTGGCGAAAATCCCGGGCTCGAAACTGGTCGCCGTGGCCGACACCGACTCCGCCCGGGCATCGGAAGTCGGGGGCCGGCTGGGCGTCGAAGCCGTCACCGACCCCGGCGATTTGATCGGAAGGGTGGATGCTGTCAGCGTCGTGGTGCCCACCCGCAGCCATTTTGATGTGGCCGCCAGGTTCCTAAAGGCCGGCGTCCATGTGATGGTGGAAAAGCCGATCACCGGGGACGAGGCCAGCGCCCGGGAGCTGATTGCACTGGCGGCCCAGCACAAAGCCGTTCTCCAAGTCGGTCATCTGGCGCGGTTCGCCGGGGTCACCGAGGCATTGGTCCGCACCGTGGACCAACCCCTGTACATTGAGTCTGTGCGGGTGGCGCCATTCAAGGCACGCGGCACGGATGTCAGTGTAATCCTGGATTTGATGATCCATGATTTGGATCTGATGCTGGCCTTGACCGATGCCGAACTGATCGACGTGGATGCCGTGGGCACCAGCGTGTTGTCGGATTCGGAAGATATGGCCAACGCCCGGCTGAAATTTGTCGGCGGCTGCATCGCCAACATCACCGCCAGCCGGGTCAGCCTGAAAACCGAGCGCAAGATGCGCATCTTCCAGCGCGACACTTATATCTCGGTAGATTTCGATGCCCAGACCATCCGCTCCTTCCGCAAGGTGGGCGACGCTGGCGATGGCATGCCCAACGTCGTGCCATCCCAGGAATCCTACGAAGAGACCGATCCGTTAGAACTGGAATTGACGGCATTCGTGGCATCAGCCCGGGACGGAACACCTCCGTTAGTGACCGGCGACGACGGGCTGCGGGCGCTTTTGGCGGCCCAGCGCGTCACCGACAGCCTGCGGGACAACACACGAGGGACAGCGGGCGGCTGAACCACCCCGGCTCCCAGCTTCAACGGAATTTTAGCTTTTTCGGTGTAGGTCTGTTGCGGTAGGCAGGGCTGGTCTTGCCTAGGGTTCGGCCATGCGGGGGCCGTAGGTTGGCTGACAAGACACCGGGGCAGTCCGTTGACGACGTGATGGCGTTCCTGCGCGCCGAATTCATCGAGCGGGCGGGCGACCGACTGGACGAACTGGACGCGGCAATCACCGCCGCACAAGCCGATGCCGGCGGCAAAATCCCCGACGAGTTTGAATTCCGCCGCCATGTCCACAGCCTGAAAGGCAGCGGCGCCACGTTCGGATTCCCGCTGGTTACGGTCATCGCCCATCGTCTCGAGGACTATATGTCAGAGATGGCGGCGGCGGCCGAAAGCCCCCTTACCGGCATTCAGGATTTTGCCGACCGCATGCGGGACGCAATCGAAGGCCGCATCAGCGACAGCACCGACGCCGCCGCCGAGATCGCCCGGTCGTTGCCCATCGCCGGGGTCGCCGAATTCGATGTGGTCAAGGTGGACAAAGAAGTGATGCTGATCTCACCAAAGGACACATCAAGCCGTATTGTTTCTCGGAAATTGCAGGCCTGTGGCTTCCGCGTCGTTAACGTGCCATCGCCGTTTGATGCCCTGGAGCAAATCGCCCTGACCAAGCCCGACCTGGCCATCGCCACGGCGGTGCTGGACGGTCTGACCGGGATCGACTTGGCGTGCGCGGTGCGCGCCATGCCGGCAACCCAAGCGTTGCATTTCGCTCTGATGACCAGCTTCGAAGAAGGCCATGACGCGCTGAAATCGTTGCCCGAAGACGTGCCGGTCATCCGCAAAGGACCCGATCTCCCCGACGACCTGGCCGAGGTGCTGTACCGGTTCGAGATGACTTAACCGCCTGGCCCATTGTCGACCCAGCCCCTGGCCAACACGCCTGGTGTTGGCTGGGGCGGCAGGATTCGAACCTGCGCATGCCGATACCAAAAACCGGTGCCTTACCGCTTGGCTACGCCCCAAGGATGCCGACGCGTGGTTGGCGACTTTATATCCCGGCAGGTGTCCGGCGCTAGCCCTCTTGCTTTTGGGGCGCTAGCCCTCTTGCCGCAGCCGCAAGCGCATCCGCCGGGCCTGGGCGTCCCAGTGATTGGCCGCCACCACCGCGCCATAGATCGCCAACCCCGACGCCGCCCAAAGGATGGTCCAGTCCGGCGCCATGCGGGCCGCAATCCCCGGCGCCGCCACCAACGTCAGGTAGCCGACCAGACCCCATCGCCACGGCATCAGCTTTTCCAGCACGTGGTGAAAGTGGAACGAATCCGATGAAAACGGCGAGCGCCCCGACATGATGCGGTACAGAATAAGCCGCAGGGCATCGACGACAGGGATCAAAAACCACAGGGCGACAATGTCCGCATGGAGGGTCGAAAAATTGACGTTGTAGACATAGACCGTTAGCACACCGATGGTGACGCTGATGGAATATGTGCCGGAATCCCCCAAGAACACCCGGCCCGCCAGGTTAAAACCAGCGGTGACCGCCAGCGCCACCAGCATCACGGCCAGCAGCGGCATCAAGTGGCCGGGGGCATAGGGCATCAGCAGCGCCACCCAAATCACGCACAGGCCGACACCCAGACCGTTTTTGCCGTCGGCCATGTTCAGGGCGTTTTGCAGACCAACCATGCTAATCGCGGTAAAACCAAGGCCCCACCAACCGGTCAGGAACAGCGCGACGCCCAGAAAACTGAAGTGAAAGAAGGTCACCGTGGTGGCCGGCACCATCAGGGCGCCCACACCAGCGTACAGCGGGAAAAAATCGGTGGTGATCGCAAAGAATCCCGCCGCCAACACCGACGGCGCCATTACAGCAAGCCCGCCGGTCATGGGGGTGGGATTCTTGTGCCGGTGACGGACGCCGTCCGGGATGTCCATGACGCCCAGCACCCGCCCCAAAGGTAAAGCGATCAAGCAGATGGCGAGGGCAAGAAACCCGGCAGCGGCAAGACCCCAAACCATGGCAGTCCCTCAGTAATTCAGGAGCGTTCGCCCCGCACCAGAGATAGCGGACTTGAGCGGCCAAACCAACCGTTCGTTCAGGGCGGTGGCTGCATTTTGACGGCTTCGTCCAACCACGGGGCGATCGCCTCGACGGTGGTATCCAGCACTTTGGCCTGACTTTTTGCGAACGCAGCCGCCGCCGTGGCCCGGCGGGCCATCAAATCTGGCGACGAAAGCAGGCCGTCCACCGCCGCCGCCAGCTGTTCCGGGCCGCTGACTTGTTCGGCGCCGCTCCGGGCAATGAGCCCGTCGGCCAGTTCCTGGGTATTCTTCATGTCAGGGCCGAAAACCAGCGCGCAATCCAACCTGGCGGGCTCCAATGGATTGTGGCCGCCAGCGCTGCCGAAAGATCCGCCCACGAAGACCGCGCGGGCCAGGCGAAACCACAGGCCCAATTCTCCCAATTTATCGGCGACGAAAATTTCGATTTGCGGGCCGGGCACATCGCCCCGAGACGCCAGGCCGACGTTGTGATCCTGGCCGCCCAGGATTTCGGCAATTTCCGGCCCGCGGTGGGGATGCCGGGGCACGATCAAGGTCATCAGCCCTTGGTGCCGGCTGGCCAAGTCCGCATGGACTTTGGCAGCGATGATTTCTTCACCGGCGTGGGTACTGGCGGCAAGCCACCTGGGCCGGCCGGCGAGCGCTGATTCCATGGCCGTAACATCAGCCGCTTCCGCGGCCAGGGCCGGGGCCGCGGATTTCAGGTTCCCGAGCAATTGCACGTCCCGCGCGCCCAGGGATTGAAACCGATCGCCATCGATTTGGGACTGGGCCAGGACCAGGGCAAAGGGGGCGATCACCGCCTCGGCAACGGGCCGCACCATGGCCCACCGGGCCTGGGAGCGCGCGGACATGCGGCCATTGACCATCACGATCGGGACTTTACGGTCGTGCAGTTCCGTCAAGGCATGTGGCCAGAGCTCAGACTCCACCCAGATCCCAATCGCCGGTTTCCAGAAATCCAGGAAGCGCCGCATGGGGGCGGGCAAATCCACCGGCAAATATTGGTGTATGGCCCGCGGCGGCAAGCGGTCCGCCATCATTTGGGCCGACGTCACGGTGCCAGTGGTCACCAGGGGACTGAAACCCGGCCATCGGCCAACCATGGCCTCGATCAATGGCAGCAGCGACAGCGATTCGCCGACGCTGGCGGCGTGCAGCCAGACAACAGGGCCATCCGGCCGGGCGACACTGGGGCGCCCCATGCGCTCAGGCAACCGCTCTGGGTCTTCCTTGCCGCGGCTGGCCCGCCGGGCCAAGGCACCGGGGACAAACGGCGCGGCAACCCGGCCTGCCAGGCGGTAGAGCCCAAGACCCATGCGCCCAGACGCGCTGTTCATGCCCTTGGCCCCCGAATTGCCATTCCCCGCCACGCTCAGGAAATACCATGAAATGAGCGGCTCGCCGAGGCGCGCTATTTTTTGCCCTCTGATCATCGGCTGAGGTCCAACAGGGCGTGGCTTGCACCGAAAGATTGGCGACCCGATGTTCGCTTGTGGTGGACGACCGACAACGGGTTTTTGACAAGCATCAGCGCTCCTCGCAAGAGCATATCCCGGCGACCAGTGATCCCTCATGTTCGAGCGCCGCGGCACTCTGCCACATTGCTCGGCGTGGCTTCGGCTGTCGCCATGGGCTACTGTGTCTGTGTCTTTTGGGGGTTCTTGGCGACGAAAACCCGCACCCGGATCGATATTGAAATTTGGCTTGATCGCGGTATGGCTGAAAATCAGTCCGAAAAATCGGCGAGAATCCAGAGCAGACGCGACGCGTTGCTGTGTTTTTGCGACGACGCCGGACCAGAAAATGCCGGGATAAATCACCGTGACTTTCGGCTTGCAGTTTGGGAGCGGCCGGATCTCAGCTTTGGAGATTTGTGCGGTGCTCTGAACGTCGGCACCAAATGCACGGCCTGCATGTTGAACGTCGAATCTGCATACTTTGATGCCTACAAGTCCCGGCCGGCCAATTTTGTGGCGGCTTTGGAAACCGTCGCTGCCCGGCATCCAACGCGGCCCAACGGCGGCCCGCGATCCGTCAAGGAAACGCTTTACAGCGTGGTGGACGGTATGGTGCCTTTGCAGCCGAGGATCGCAATGCAGATATTTCCGGTGATCGCGGCCAGGAACCTCCGGACTGTTTTGACAATGTCCAACCAATTCCCCGCTGCGATTGGCGCAAGATCTGCTCAGTTTGATTGCCGCATTGAGATTCGTGATGATCAGGGAACCCTTGTGGAAAGCAGTACCTTTGGCCTCGCTTCTGGTGAGAACATTGATATCGACGTTTCTGCGCCGCTAGCAGCCAAACGTGGAAAATCGGAAATCGTTTCCGGGGGCTGCTGGGTTTATCAAAAGCCGACCGCGCGCGGGAGTGTGGGAAGCACACGACCTCACTTCAAGCTGGTCGGCAGGCGCGGGGTTTCGGCAGTGCACACCCAGGTTACCAACTCCGCGATTGGGTCCCACCTGCTTTCCCGAGCAAATTCTTCAGAGCGCCATTTCATCCACATGACCAATCCCAACAACCAGCCCATGTCCTCGGGAACCACCGTGGCACCGCTCTCTGGTCCGGGCGAAAAAACGATTACAACGACTCTGCCGCCCAAGGGGTCGGCCCTGATCGAGCTGCCGCAACTTGAGCTTTCGACGGCGGGGCCTTTGTATCGCATGATTAACAAGAGCGAACGCCGCAGGCGCGCCCACCTTCTGATTTCCGATTCAGAGCTGACCTTGATGTCGGCTGATCATTTTTAGGACCGATCGTGCCAGACTATCCCCATTTTATCCCCATCTTGAACCCAGCTCCCCCCGTTGGGTACCAAATGGATCAGGTGTTGCCGCTCGAGCGGTTTGGTGAGGTGTTGGATCGAACGACTGCCGACATCGAAGTGGAGAGATTGGTGATCATGGATGGCAAAGAGCTGCTTTCGGAAACCCAAACTCTGAGGCTGCGGGATGGGGTCTGGGAAAACCCGGAGGCTGCCCATTTCAGGCTTGATCCGATCAAAGGGTCCGACTGGGCAAATGGGAGTCCGCTGGGCTTTATGCAAACCACCGTAACCATCCACAACGCCCGGATTTCGGTTCTGATTGCGCCGGGTTTCTACACCATTTATTCGGGGCCGGAGCGAAAGTCCTTCCTCAGTGATTCCTCGGTGAAAATGGCCCATGCGGCCGTTATCAGGCAGGTTGCAGCGTACGGAAAATGGGCCGAGGGCTACCCGGCTTGTGTGGTCGACCCCGAGATCGACGCCGGCGAATCCCTGGTGCTGATTAATCCCTATGAGCGCCCTGCTGTGGCAACAATTGAAATCGAAGGGCATGACTCGATACGGGTCAAAGTCCCTTCCTTGCATAGCCGAAGAGTGGATGTTGGCGAAGGCTTGAAGAATGGGGCCTTGCCTTGGCGGGGACAGATATTATGTCACCGGACCCAGACGGGTTGTCGTGTTTTTCGTCAATCATTCGCTGGGAGACCCGACGCACGTCGTAAACATGGAGCACACGGACCCATACCGTGGCGAAACTCCATGGCCTCCATTGACCAAAGCGCTTCATTGGAAATACAAATCTGAGTTCGGCCTTCGCTTGCGTTGATCTCCACAATTTGGGATGATGCCTGCAGTTGGGATGATGCCTGCAGTCGGGACTGGCGGGCAATTGCTCCCCACCCGCCCTGCGGCAGCGTGGGAAACCACAAACCCTAATCTTTGGGCTATAC
>JAKZSO010000145.1:0-4745 GCA_047517625.1 Alphaproteobacteria bacterium | reverse complement strand
TTTCAAAAGAGAACACCCCCTCCCATTTTCCCTGAACACCCCCACCCTAACCCTCCCCCGCAAGCGGGAGAGGGGACATACCGCGGCGAAATTTATCTCCCCTCCCCACCGAGGGAGGGGGTTAGGGGGAGGGGGTGCGTACGCGCGAATCGAGGCTTCCGGAAGGACGCGTGGACCCGCGGATCAAGTCCGGGGGTGACGAAATGATTTTTGGTGGCTCGCTCTTTTTAGCAGCCTGGGACTCAGGCAGAGGTCAGGGACAACGACCTAGAACCACCGTCGCAACCAGTCTTTCTCGAACAGCACCTTGGCGGCGTGCCAATGGCGGCCGGGTTTGAAGAGCTTCATGGTCGGGACCGGGTCGGCGTAAAACCTGCCGCGGCCAAATCCTGCCTTGCCACCGCCGGCATCGATGAAACATTCCCCGTGGCCATCGAACACCGCGGCCTGGCCCTTGCCGGTGATAGCCCGGGCGATGTTGCTGACCACGACCTCGGCTTCGCCGTGGGCGAAGACCCCGGCCATGGGCAGCGGCTTGCCCAGATCCAACGGGATGCCGTTAACGTCGCCGATGGCATAGACCCCAGGAAACTTGGTTTCCAACGTGCGCCGGTCCACCGGCACCCAGCCAGCCTCCCCCAACATTCCGGCATCGGCCACGACCTGGGGCGCGGTGTGGGGCGGCACATAGACCAGGAAATCAAAATCCGCGGCAACACCATTGGCAAACGCCAGGCGGCGTTTGCCGGGATCGACTTCGGACAACATGTGCCCGGGGTGATAGTTCACACCGCGTTCTTCCACCATGTCCCGGACCGCGGCGGTGACAGCGGCTCCGGCAACCGGCATTGGCCCGGGCTCGGCCGCGTAGAAATCGATCTGAACATCATCGCGAATGCCGCGTTTCTGGCAGTCGTATGCCAGCAGCATCGCCGCTTCATAGGGCGCGGCGGGGCATTTGTACGCAGGCGTCGCGGTCAACAGCACCATGCGCCCGGAGCGAAAATCCTTGCGGGCATCGCGCAAGCCCTCGGCGCCCTCAAGCGAATAATACGTGTGGCCAGCTTCGGCCAATCCCGGAATTTTCTCCGGAGCCAGGACGGCCCCCAAGGCGATCACCAGATAATACGCATTGATCTCTTTGCCATTAACCCGCGCCGTCTTGGCGGTTGGGTCGATAGCCTCGATTTCCCCGTGGATCACTTCGATGCCCTTTTTTTCGAGGCGGGCCAGGGGCCGGCGGATTTTTTCCGGCTTGCGCAGGCCGGTCATCAGCCACAGCAGTGAGGGCGAGAACACGTGGTGTTCTTCCCGGTCCACCAGGATGATTTGTGCTCGGGGCCGAGCATTTTGCGCAGCTCCACGGCGCAGACCACGCCGCCGATGCCGCCGCCTAAAATCAAAACCGATTGGGACACGGGGGATCGTTGATGATAATCAGCGTCACAAAAACTCCCGAACGGCGTGGGGAAGCGCTTATGCCCGGTGCGCGCTGGCCTGAAACGGCCGCAGCGCCGGCGCCGGACCGGTCAGGCGATCCCCTTCGTCCGTCAGCGCGTAGGCCCGGCGAACTTTCGCGAGCACCGGATGTTTACCCAGGCCGGAGCCAAAATGGGCGATGACAGTGTCCCCGGGCTTCAACCGCCGGGGCCACGACCCATTGTCATGGAGCAGCGGATCGATCATCGGAATCTGGGGCCCGTATTCGCCCGCCATCAGCCCGACCTCGGTCACCGTCACATCTTCCAGGCCAATGTTTTTGACCTCGATGCAGATACTAGGCGGGGCCACCGGCCGCGCGCCCATCAGGGCCAAGTCATCAACTTGGGCGCCAATCGCGATTGTCGCCTTGCCGATAGGAATTGTCATGCGCGCGGTCACGGTCAGGCCGCCCCGCAGGCCAAAGCGGAACATCGCCCGGTGGAACGTGTCTGCGACTTTGTCGGCGGTCTCGGCGACCACTGTGGAAAATCCCATAGCCATACTATGCACAATGATTGGTTAAATATCCGCGTAAATGTGACTTTCCGCTTTTGCTCCCGGATGTGTGACCGCGCCCTTTTCCGCGTCGCCTACGGTCTGCACATACCGCCACAGCGCCCCGGAACGGAAATCGGTTTCTCTGGGTTTCCATTTCGCCCGCCGCGCCGCCAGTGCATCGTCGGACAACGCCACCTCGATCGTTCCCGCCTCGGCGTCAATGGAAATTTGATCGCCGTTCTCAATCAGCGCGATGGGGCCGCCCACGGCTGCTTCCGGTCCGATGTGGCCGACGCACAGTCCGCGGGTGCCGCCGGAAAAACGCCCGTCGGTGATCAGCGCCACTTTTTCGCCCATGCCTTGGCCATAGATCGCCGCCGTGGTGGACAACATTTCGCGCATGCCCGGCCCGCCACGGGGGCCCTCATAGCGCAGAACCAACACATCGCCTTCCTTGTAGTCCTTCATCTGGACGGCGGCGAAGGCGTCCTCTTCGCATTCGAAAATTCGGGCCGTACCGGTGAAGTTCTGTTTGGTCAGGCCCGCGACTTTGACGATGGCCCCTTGGGGGGCCAAGTTGCCGCGCAAGCCGACCACGCCGCCGGTTGGCGAAATGGGCGCCGAGGCCGGATAGATCACATCTTGGTCGGTGGGGAATTTCACGTCCGCCAGATTCTCGGCCATGGTCTTGCCGGTGACGGTGATGGCGGACCCATCCAGGATGCCGGCATCAAGCAACGTTTTCATCAGCACCGGCACGCCGCCCACGTCGTACATATCCTTGGCCACATATTTGCCGCCAGGCTTCAAGTCGGCGATGTAGGGCGTGCCACGGAAGATTTCGGCGGCCGCATGGAGGTCGAAATCGATACCTACTTCGTTGGCCATGGCCGGTAAATGCAGCGCCGCATTGGTGGAGCCGCCCGAGGCCGCGACGACTTTCGCCGCATTTTCAAGCGCCGCCCGGGTGACGATCTCCCGAGGTTTCGGCCCGCCATTGGCGATCAGCTCCATTACCGCCTGACCCGACAACTCGGCGTAATGGTCCCGGGATTCATAAGGCGCCGGCGCCCCCGATGAACCCGGCAGCGCTAAACCGACAGCTTCGGAGACACAGGCCATGGTGTTGGCGGTAAATTGGCCGCCGCACGAGCCAGCGGATGGACAGGCCACCTGTTCCAATTTGCGCAGATATTCCTCATCCACCTTGCCGGCCGAATAGGCGCCGACGGCTTCGAACACATCCACCACCGTGACGTCGCGGTCTTCGAACCGCCCGGGCAGAATGGAGCCGCCATACATGAAAACCGAAGGCACGTTCAGGCGCAGCATCGCCATCATGATACCGGGCAAGGATTTGTCGCACCCGGCAAGGCCCACCAGGGCATCGTAACAATGCCCGCGCATGGTCAGTTCGATCGAATCGGCGATGACGTCGCGGCTTACGAGCGAAGATTTCATGCCGGCGTGGCCCATGGCGATGCCGTCGGTGACGGTGATGGTGGTGAACTCCCGGGGCGTGCCGCCGGCGGCCTCAACTCCGGCCTTCGCCGACTGGGCTTGGCGGCCAAGCGAGATGTTACACGGCGCCGCCTCGTTCCACGAAGTCACCACCCCGACGAACGGCTTGGCGATGTCTTCCTCGCCCAGCCCCATGGCGTAGTAGTACGACCGGTGCGGCGCCCGCTCCGGCCCCACCGTCACATGGCGTGACGGCAGCTTGGATTTGTCGATGGTGCGATTGGGCGTCTTGGCCATATATGTTTAAGTACGATCAGATTCACGTGGCGTGAAGAAACGCCACGATCTGCTCTGGAATACTCTCCCATTTACGATCAGATTCACGGGGCTGCAGTAGCCCCGATCTGCTCTAGTATTCTATCCCGGATTATTGCTCGGCGGGGAAGCGACCTTAAGAAGAGTGCATCGTTTCCTTTAGCCAGCGAGCGACGTTCTCGCCGATGGCGCGGGGGTGGTCTTCCTGCAGGAAATGCAGGCCCTCGCCGAGATTTATCGGCTTGTCGGAGCGTCCCATACCGATGAGGTCCGGGGCCGATGCACCGGCCGTGGGGAGACACATGGGGAATGATATTCCGCCCCAGGTATGCCGAGGTGGGCTGGCCATGGAGAACGAGGACGGGGCTGCCCCTACCCTGTTCGATGTCGTGCATTTTCGAGCCAAACACGTCGACGTAATTGGGCTCAAAGGGGTATTCGGCGGAAATGTCATTCTCTGTGGCATGGGCTTTCCAGTTTTCCTCGTAATAAAAACTGTCAGAGCCACATTCTATCCCCTAAATTCCGGCTGCGGGGATCGGCCCCTTCATTCTCGCGGTTCCCGCCATTAGGCTGGTGGCAATCCCGCCCGGACAATCGGGAGAGGGTTCATCGCCGGGATTTCTGCTGGCCCTGATGCCAGCTGGGAATCCGGTCAGGGAGCAGGAATGGACGCCAAAAAAACCAGCGTATGGGTTGGTATCGGTATCATCGTCGGCTCTATCATTGGCATCGCCACTGATAACGCGGGTTTGTGGATTGCCCTTGGCCTGGCTGTTGGCGCCGGCATCGGGGCCTCTCGCAAGAAGCCTAGTTAAGCCGCTTATTCTGCCGCCACCGCCGATGCTTGGCGGTTGCGGTACCAGCCCATGTAGAGCTCGGCGACAAGCAAAGTATTCGGTAGGCCATTGCGGTGGTCCCACCCCAGCCAAGAGCCAACACAAAAAAACCCGATGTGGGCCGGAAATCCGCCAAACGAAATCCAAGCG
>JAKZSO010000144.1:0-2663 GCA_047517625.1 Alphaproteobacteria bacterium | reverse complement strand
TAGGTACTCCGGTCGCGATAGACCAAGCCTTCTTCGCACCACGCGGCGATCTTGTTGCCCGCCGCCGCCAGCCGCTGGAACGGCAGGGTCTTGGTCCGGGCCACGCTTTTGTCGATGTAGACCCCGCGCGGCAGCCACGGCATTTGCCGGATCATCGCGTTCTGCTCGCCCAGCACGACATCGAAGCCGCGGTCCGCCGCCACCGCCGACTGGAGAATCTTGGCGTGAAATTCCCGCACCTTTGTTTCGATGGGCAACAGCACCCAGGGTCGATCCGTCACCGGACGCCGCCGATTTCCGCCAACACCGCACCGCGCACCCGGGCCCCCGCCTTGCCGTCGGAATTTCCGGCCCAGTGGTCCAGCATTTCGGAAACGTGGGCGGACAAATCATGGGGTGGCGGGACAGGCGCCACCGCCCCCGCCAGCAGACGGTCGTACAAGTCGCCGGCCGAGCTGGCGTGATCGACGGCGTCGCCCAAATCCAAAAAGAACGGCTTCGTTGCGTCGGCCAGGGCCTCGGCAAACCGCGGCACCACGACCGGCTTGCCGGCGGCAATGGATTCCAGCAGTGCGGTGGTGGTGAACCCGCATACGATCGAGGCCCGGGCAATCAAATCCTGGGGGTCGCCACCCACAACCAGTTTGAGATTGCTTGGAGGATCTTGGTCAATCGCGGCGCCGGTCAGCCCCAACCATTTTGCCAAGTCGCCTTTGCCCTTGACCACCACGTCAACGGCGGGATTTTTCCGGGCCAAGCGCAACACCGCCTGGTGACATTGGGCAGACAGATCATGCCATGAGACATCGCCAAGCCCATCCGCCAACACCTCTAGGCGGCCTTCGAGGGCACCCAGTTTGCGAGGAACCACTGGCAGACCGGTTTTCGGATGGAAAGACAAAAATAAGACCATGGGTCGACCGCCGGGAGCCGCCGATTGGGCAGCCCGGGCCCGCCACTCGTGGATGCGGTCCAGGCGCGGCATCCCGCACACTTGTACGCGGTCGGGCGCGATGATCCCGGCATCGATTTGAATACCCCGTTCGATAGTGTTGTAGACGAGAATTTTTCGGCCCTGGAATGGCTGGCGGCGATCCCGGTACAAGGTCGTGAAAAAATCCACCAGGCCCGGGGTTTTTAGTGCCTCCTTGTGCATCGCGATAAAGGGCGTGCCCGAGGCTTCAACGACCGTGCCAAATTCCTGTTCAGCGGCATAAGAGAAATTGCCGGTAAGCACCGCACTGGCTCTGGCCTTTGCCTGAACTCTGGGCCAAGCCTTGGTCCAAAATGCGCGTAGGCGCTCCTTGCGGGCATCCATTTCAGACGGCGCGGATTTATAGCTGTTATCGTCCACCCAACTGGGCAGAAAGCCGCCGTAAAGCGCCTTGGTGTGATTACGGGCGAGCCCCAGCACGGCGAAGTCACCGTCCCCGAACGCCGCGCCCACATCTTCCATGAAGCCGCCCTTTGGCAAAGTCAGCAGGCGCAGGACGTTGGCGCCCTGACCATCGGCCAAATCGCGCACACCCAGACCCAGCAAACCGCCAACAAGCGCTGGGCTCCTGGTGCGGGCCGCCATGGCGATCGCTGTGCTCAACGTGCGCCGGGCGGCGCCTTGCAGAATTCGATCGAATGCCATCGCCTTATGCCGGTCCGATCTCGCCGAGGACGGCTTCGGCCACCCGGCGGCCCGCGGCGCCATCGGAATTCCCAGCCCATTTGTCCAGGGCCTGGGCGGTTTCCGAGTCCATTGTCCGCACAGGAGTAGGATCGCCGTCCGCCCCATCACGCAGAAGCTCAACAAATTCCTCGGGCGAGTCCGCGCAACGCGCCGCATCGCCCAAGTCTAGAACGAAGGGCAGCGTGTCGCCCGCCGCCGCCTCGCCGAAGTGCGGCAGCACCAATTGTTTTCCGGCGGCCAAGGTTTCAAGGAGCGCCGTCGTGCCAAATCCGGTCACCACCGAAGCCGCCTTGATCAATGCATGGGGATCGCCGCCGACGACAACGCGAAGATTGCCGATACCATCTAAATGCAGCGAACCGCCGGTGGTTTCCTTTAGCCATTTCGGCAAATCCGCTTTGCCTTTGACCACGACATCCAGGCCTGGGTGTTCCCTGGCCAGCCTTGCGGCGGCCTTGTGGAATTCCAAATGCAATTTGGTCCAAGCAAGGTCCTGCTCGTCCGGCGCCAAATTTTCCATGCGGCCCATCGGGCCCCCGGGTTTGCGCGGGATAAACGGCAGCCCGGTTTTGGGGTGGAACGAGAACATCAAAACCATGGGCCGGGCCCGGGGATCAGAGTCATGGGCGCCTTGCGCGCGCCAAACATGTAAATCATCAAGCCGGGGCATGCCACACACGGTAATGTTGGCCGCGGGCGCAATTCCAGCCGCCACCTGCACGTCTCGCTCGATGGTGTTGTAAACAAGAATGCAGCGGCCAGGAAAGGGTTGCCGCCGTTGGCGGTACAAGCGCTCGAAAAACACCTGACGCCCGGGAGTCTTCAGGGACTCTTTGTGCATGGCAATGAACGGCGTGCCCTGGGCCTCGACTACGGCGGCCAGTTCCTGTTCGGCGAAATAGCCAAAATTACCCGTCAGTACCGCATCCGCCCGGGCGCGGCTTTGGATGTGCGGCCAGGCTTGCGCCCAAAATTCCTGCAC
>JAKZSO010000143.1:0-9476 GCA_047517625.1 Alphaproteobacteria bacterium | reverse complement strand
AAGGTTCAAGACGGACGGCCAATCAATTTTCCTGGAAGTAGTCAGGTCGACCGGCGATGTTGACTTGTTGGATATGGCCAAAAACCAATACGCTTTTCGGAGGGTAATCTCCCCGAGTCTTTACACTGGACTTGATTTTTCGGAATCTAATGTTGCGGTAAGATGGTGGCCGCTGGGGCAGCGTCGACGGATCGTGATTGATCCGAATAGAAGTTTCGGTCGCCCAATCATTAGTAAATCTGGGGTTCCAACTGGGGTGATCGCTGCGGCGGTACGAACGGAAGGCTCTGTGTCCCGAGTGGCAAAATGGTTCGAAATTGATCAGGTTTCCGCAAAAGCTGCGATGGCGTTCGAAGAACGCCTTGCCGCTTGAGGTTCTTTTTCGACAATAGTTTGCCTCCGCGGCTGGCTTCTGCGATTCATGAACTCTCTCGCAGTGACGGTCACGAAGCCACCCACCTACAATCAAAGTTCGACCCATCGACCTCCGATCAGAATTGGCTCCAGCAACTTGGGGCGGAGGGAGGATGGATAGTGATTTCGGGTGATACCCGAATTTTGAGGAACCCACACGAGCGAGAGGCGTGGCGGGAGTCGGGGCTAACAATTTTCGTTCAAGCAAAGAGTTGGACCAACCATAAATTCTGGGATCAAGCTTGGTCGCTCGTGCGGTGGCGGCCGCCAATCGTAAAGCAAGCCAATCTAGCGGTTCCTGGATCTGCCTTTGAATTCAGGTGGAAGTGGGACGGCAAATTCAAGGCACTACCTTAGGACGGGAATAACTTAGGCCGGCAGCAGGGTCCGGCCTTCGAACATCTTCAGCACGTCGCCCAGGGTCTTGCCCAGCGTTAGAATCCGCCCGCCAGGGGAGACGACGGAATAAGCGCCGCTTTTTTGACCGGCCCCGCGCCATTTGATGATGCGGTACTGGGGCGCCCAATTGATCCGCGCGATCACGGAAAAAGACGCGCAATCGGGGTCAAAACTTAGCGCGTAATCGTGCCATTCTCCCGACACCACCTTGCGCCCATAAACTTGCAAAATTTGATCGAGTTCGTGGCGGTCGAAAACGACCGTGGAGGGTTCGCTGCGCCGACTGCCCGCCCCGGGTGCCACGAATGCCCGGGCGGGCTTGTAATCTTCAATGCTGACAACGTCCGCCATGGATCCAGGCGCCTCCGTGATCGCGTCAGAACGAATTTGAATTGTGCCAGAAACGGCCACTAATCGAAAGCAGATACGTCAGATTTATTCGATCACAGATTCGCCGTTCCGCGCGGGTCCATGGCGTCCCGCAGGCCATCCCCCAGCAAATTCATGCCCAAAACCGCAAGGGCGATGGCGACGCCCGGGAAAATCGCCAGGCGGGGGGCCTGAAACACAAATGTCTGGGCTTCGAACAACATCCTCCCCCAACTGGGGTCCGGGGGCTGGGTGCCGAGGCCCAGATACGACAATGCCGCTTCGGCCAGAATAGCGATGGCAAAGCTCACCGTGGCCTGAACCATCAAGATCCCTGAAATGTTGGGCAGAATGTGGTCCATCGTGATCCGCGCCCGGTTCTTACCGATGGCCTGGGCCGCGCGCACGTATTCCCGGGCCCAAATGCCGTTGGCCGAGCCCCGGGCGATGCGGGCGAACACCGGTACATTGAAAATTCCGATGGCCAGAATAGCGGTCCAGGGGCCCGGTCCCAAAATGGCGGTGATCATGATTGCCGACAGAATGGCGGGAAAGGCAAAGCTGAAATCCGCCAACCGCATGATGAATTCTTCGGTCCAGCCGCCCTTGGCCGATGCCACCAACCCCAGAACAATACCGGCGCTAGCACCCATCGCCACCGCGCCAGCGCCCACCGCCAACGTGGTTCGGGCGCCCACCAAAATCATCGACGCCACATCCCGGCCAAAGTGATCCGTGCCCAGCCAATTGTCGGGACTGGGCCCCAGCAGCCGCAAAGCGATATCGATGTGCTGGGGGTCGTGGGGCGTCCACACGAACGACATGAGCGCCGCCAAGATCACCAACCCGGTCAAGACCGCCCCCACCATCAGGGACATGGACCGGGGCCCGCTGGACGAGAGCGCAGCGTTAAACCGGGCGGGTTTGAAGGATCCCAAATCGCTGGTCGCGGTCATCGGCCGGCGCCCAGGCGCGGATCAATGATCCGGTACGCCAGATCGACCACCAAATTGACCACGATGACCATGACCGCCAGCAGCATGACCACGTCTTTGACCACCACCAAATCACGGTTGGAAATGGCTTGGAACACCAGGCGGCCTAGACCGGGCAGGGAAAACACGTTTTCCACGACAATGGTCCCGGCGAGAAGAAACGAGAACTGCAGCCCCATGACAGTGATCACCGGCACCATGGCATTGCGCAAAACATGCCCCACCAGCGCTTGGTGGCGGCTCAAACCCTTGGCTCGGGCGGTGCGGACAAAGTCTGCCCCGGCCTCCTCCAACACTGCCGAGCGCACGACCCGGGCAAGGATGGCGCCCTGAACCGTGGCCAGCGCAAGGGCGGGAAGAACCAAGGATTTGAAAGCGGCGCCGGCGCCATCGCCCCATCCGGGAAACCCCCCAGCCGAAAACCATCCCAACGAGACGGAGAACAACAAGATCAGCAACAGCCCCAGCCAAAAGTTGGGGATCGCGATGCCCAACTGGCTAAAGACCATGGCGCCGAAATCACCCGGGCGGCGATGGTTGGCCGCGGCAAACAGCCCGACGCCTAAGGCCATGACGATGCTCAAAGCCATGGCCATCAACGCCAAGGGGATGGTGACCGCCAACCGAGGCGCCACCATTTCGATCACGGGAATGCCATAGGTGTACGACGTGCCGAAGTCGCCGGTGACCAGCCCCACGACCCAGGCCAAATACCGGGTGACCGCGGATCGGTCCAAGCCCATCTGCTGGCGCAGCGCTTCCAGCGCCCCGGGATCCGCGTCCACCCCCAGGATTGACAACGCCGGATCGCCGGGCAGAACCTCCAACGCCAGAAACACAACAAGGCTGGCCGCCGCCAACGTTGCGGCGAAACCGACGATCTTGCGGACGAAAAATCCGCTCACAGTTTTTGTGCCAGAGTCAGGCCATCGGCGATTGGGACCATGGATAACGCCACCCGGTCGTCGTCACGGACCATTGCATTGAACGCGCGGATGGCCACGGTGTCGGCATCCGTGACCGTCTTATCGGCCACGGTTCCACTCCACAACACATTGTCGACGGCGATCAGGCCGCCGCTGCGCAGCAGTGCCAAAGCGCGCTGGTAATAAGCGTCGTATTCGGTTTTGTCGGCGTCCAAGAAAATGAAATCGAACGACCCGCGCTCGCCCGCCTTGATCAGGGCGTCCATGGATTGGATCGCCGGGGCAATACGCAGGTCGATTTTTTCCGCGACTCCTGCTCGTTTCCAGAATTCCCGGGCCAGCCCGGCCCATTTGTCGCTAACATCGCAGGCCACGACCAGGCCATCGCCGGGCAGCGCCAGGGCTACGGCGGCGGCGCTGTAGCCGGTGAACACCCCCACTTCCAAGGTCTTGCGGGCAGCCATCAACCGCACCAGCATAGCCATCAACGCCCCTTGCTCCGGCGCGATTTGCATCCCGGCGGCGGCCCCGGCCTGGGCCGCCGTCGCCGCCCGCAGCTGCCGCAAAACCTCGGGCTCGCGCACCCCGTGGCGCACCAAATAATCGTAGACCTGGGGGGTCAAAGTCAGCGTTTCGTTAGACACACTTGCCGCCTTTCAATTCGTGCGGGCGTCGGCAGCGCCAAATAATGCCACGGCAAATGCCTAAGAATCGCCCAACTTTCGCCCATTTTTGAACGCATTGCGACGCCATATTCCACAATGTTGGGTCTCCAACCGGCTCGGTCGCGGTGTTCTTCAATCCCCCGAAGGACCTGCGTCGGGCCGATTTGGTTTCAAGCGTCCGCCAACACTTTTTTCACCACGGAGCGCAGGTCGGGCAGGACCTCGGCCTCGAACCAAGGATTTTTCTTTAGCCAGTTTGTGGACCGCCAACTGGGGTGTGGCAAAGGGAAAAATCCGGGCAGCCATTTTCGAAAATCCCGCACCCGTTCGGTCACGGGTCGTTTCGGCCGCGGCAGATACCTGGCCTGGGCGTAGGCGCCAACCAGCAAGGTCAGGCGGCGGTCGGGCAGGGCCGCCAGAATCCGAGGATGCCAGGCGGGCGCGCACTCTGGCCGCGGTGGCAGATCGCCGCCCATGCCGCGGCGGCCGGGGTAGCAAAACCCCATCGGCACGATGGCGATGCGCCGGTGGTCGTAGAAAATTTCGCTACGCACGGCCATCCAGTCGCGCAGACGATCGCCGCTGGGATCGTCCCACGGCACTCCGGTTTCGTGGACGCGCGTGCCCGGGGCCTGGCCAATGATGACCAGCCGCGAGGTGACGCCTGCGCGCACGACCGGCCGCGGGCCCAGGGGCAGGTGTTCCGCGCAAATCGTGCAGGCCCGGGCCTCGGCCAGGATTTCTTCGAGAGAATTCGCCAAATCCTAAAGCCTCGCCGACAGCATCAACAGAATAAGCACATAAGCCACTTGCTGGCTCGCGCCCAGGACATCGCCGGTTTGGCCTCCAAGCGAACGCCGGGCCACGACCGCCACGGCCCCGGCGCCCACCGCGGCACGGCCAAGGCAAAGACCGTCAAGCCGACGCCCAGGAATACCAGTGCCAGCCCAGCCGCAATGACGGTGGCAACCGCCGCCTCGCGCACCGTGGGCACGCCGATGAATGCCGACATACCGTCGGCCCGGGCGGGGCGCACCAACGCCATGGGCCAGGCCAGGGCCGCCCGGGAGATCGCACCCGCCGCCGCGAGCATTGCGATCACGCTTAGTGGGTCGGCGACAGCGGCGATGACGCCAATGCGCGCGGCCAGGAAAAGCGCCAAGGCGCTGACCCCGAAAGTGCCGAGGCGGCTGTCCCGTAAAATCTCCAAGGCATCTTCGTGGGTAGCACCGCCCAGGCCATCGGCGGTATCGGCCAGGCCATCTTCATGAAAGGCCCCGGTTGCCCACACCTCGAATGCGACAGCCACCACCGCGGCCGGCCGCACGCCCAGGCCAACGGCCAATCCGCCGGCGAACACTGCCCCCGCGCCCAGGCCCAAGCCCCAGCCCACCACCGGAAACGCCCAAATGCTGCGGGCGATGGGGGCGTCGCCGATGTCCCGGCCGCCGACCGGCAAGCGCGTCAAGAACGCCACGACCGTCCGCAATTCGGCCGCCCGCAGGACAAGCATTTTGGCGATGGCTTGCGGTGTCATGATGCTCGGTTATAAGGGTGCCCACCGCCCTTCGCCACTCCGAGCCCCTGGCCTGCCCATGGATTTCGCCCAATTCCGCGCCTCTGCCGCCGACCTCCCCGGCCCCGATGAAGCCGCCGCGGCGCATACCCGGGCGCGCGAGGCCACACTCACCAAGCCACCGGGATCCTTGGGCCGGTTGGAGGCCCTGGCGGAGTGGGCGGCGCGTTGGCAGGGGCGGTCACCGCCGGCTGCCGAGCGCATCCAGGTTTTGATCTTCGCCGGCAACCATGGGGTCGCGGCCCAGGGCGTGTCCGCATACTCCGCACAAGTCACGGCCCAGATGGTGGCGAACTTTGCCGCCGGGGGTGCGGCGATCAACCAGTTGGCCGCTGCGCTCGGCGCCCACTTGGACGTCCATGCCTTGGACCTGGCCCGACCGACGGTGGATTTCACCCAAGGCCCGGCGATGTCCGAGGCCGAGTGCGCCGAGGCGTTGGCGACCGGCATGAACCGGGTGGACCCAGCCGCCGACCTGTTGTGCCTGGGCGAGATGGGCATCGGCAACACCACGTCGGCGGCGGCGCTCTGTTATGCCGTGCTCGGCGGCGAGGCGGCCGACTGGGTCGGGCCCGGCACCGGGATGAGCGGCGACGCTCTCGCCAACAAAATTCAGGTGGTGGAAACCGCGGTTGCTCGGGCGCAATCGGATGACCCGCTGGCACAACTGGCACAGGTAGGGGGCCGGGAAATCGCGGCGTTGACGGGGGCGGTGCTGGGGGCGCGAAAGGCCCGGATTCCGGTGGTTTTGGACGGTTTTATCTGCACCGCCGCGGCTGTGCCATTGTTTGTTTTGAATCGTTCTAGTCTGGACCATTGCCTGGCTGGCCACCGCGCGACCGAGCCCGGCCACGGGCGTTTGTTGGAGGCGTTGGCGATGGAGCCGCTGTTGGATTTGGGCCTGCGCTTGGGCGAGGGATCGGGCGCCGTGTTGGCGGCCGGGATCGTCAAGGCGGCGATCGCCTGCCACGCTGGCATGGCGACTTTTGATGAAGCTGGCGTCACCAACGTTACTTGAGCAGATCGCGCCCTCTGGGGGCGCGTGAATCTGATCAGCCTGAAAAACTACTTGAGCCGCCGGGCTATTCCCGCCGTCAATAAAAATATGTCGTTGGCGGCGGTGGCGAACCTCTGGTTCATGTGCCCGGCCAAGTCGCGGAATTCCCGGGCCAAGGGGTTTGCCGGAACGATGCCCAATCCGACTTCGTTGGATATGAAAACCACGGCGCCGTCCAGGCTGGGCAGGGCATCAAGCAACGCCTGGATTTTCTCAACCGGCGCCAAGCCGTCCTCCATGACGTTGGCGAGCCACAGAGTCAGACAATCCACCAGTACAGCGCCGCCCTTCTCGGCCCTGCCCCCGGCTCCACCACCCGCGGCCAATAAGGCGCCAGCCAGATCGATGTCTTCTTCGATGGTGCGCCATTCGGGGCCGCGCGCGGTTTTGTGCCGCTCGATGCGGTCGGCCATTTCGTCATCCGCGACCCGGGCGGTGGCGATCAGCACCGGCGATTTCGCCGCGTTTTGCACCAAATTCTGGCCAAAGGCGCTTTTGCCTGAGCGCGCGCCGCCCAGCACCAAGGTGACGGCCGCCAAGGGTAATGTCTGGCCCGCGTTCATTGGGCGAGCATACCGTGGCGCTGGCCTTTACACTAAAGTCATGGCGGAGTTGGTGATTTGCGGCTTGGATGATCTGGCTGGGGTGGTGGCGGAGCGGGCTCCGTCCCACGTGATTTCCATGCTCGGGGACAAAGATTTTCCCGCCCTGGCTGGCACGGAACATCTGAAACTCCGTTTCCACGATATCGACCAACCCCAAGAGGGCTTGCTCACCCCTGGCGAGGCGGCCGTGCGCGACCTTTTGGATGCGCCGCCCTGTGGCCGGGGGATCGCCTGTTGGTGATCCACTGCCTGTTGGGGGTCAGCCGGTCTCCCGCCGCGGGATTGGCGGTGATGTGCCAGCGTAACTTGGGCCGGGAAGCCGCCTGCGTCGATGCCATGGTCCAGGCCGCCCCGGGCATCCGCCCGAACCGCGCGGTGTTGGCCCTGGCCGATGATGTGCTGGGCTGCGAGGGCCGCTTGATGGCGGCTGTAAAAGGCGTCGGCACCGGGGAACACACTGGCCTGCCCGGAATTTTTACGGTGCCGGTTTGATGGCGGAGCTTGCGCATGGCCCAGTCTGAGGCTTTTTGGGACAAACGATCGAAGACCTATGACGACAACGTGGGAAAGCCCAATCCCGCCCGGGAACAAAGGGTCGCGCGCACCAAAGCGCTGCTGGGAGAGTCCCATGTAGTGCTCGATTTCGGCTGTGCCACCGGGGAAATGAGCCTGGCGATCGCGCCGGACGTTTACCAAATTCAGGGCATCGACCTTTCCCGGGAAATGATTATGGCCGCCAGGCGAAAGACTGCGGAGCGGGGGATCGACAATGTCCGTTTTGATCAAATGGCGGCGTTCGACCACCGCCTGGATCATAACTCGTTCACCGCTGTTATTGCCTTTAATGTCTTCCATTTAGTGGAAGACCAGCAAAAGGTTTTGGCTTGGCTGAATGATTTGCTGGCCGCGCGCGGACTGTTGATCGCACAAGTCCCCTGCCTGGGGGATTGGGGTTGGGTCATGCGATCAATGCTGGGGCTGGCGCAAAAAATCGGATGGGCCCCGACCATTCACAATTTCACGGTCCCGGAAATGGAAGCCCTGGTGACAGACGCAAATTTCGCTATCACCGAGAGCAAAAATTATGACGCCAGACAAGTCGTCCAATGGATCGTGGCACATAAGACGTAGTAAGGGTCGGGCTCGAGGGATCGCGGCCCTCATGGTTTGCCGGTCGGAGGATGCGCCGGGCGGTATGATGCGGTCCGTGCAGACCCACCCCCGTCCGCCCACCAAAGATGCACCTCCGTCCATGGGGAGGGGTCTTATCCGGTGGGGACTGGGATTTCCTGGTCTTTTTCTTTTTGTTGCTTGGCCCACAGCGCCGCGTAGGGGCCCGTGGCGGCCAGGAGCGACTGGTGGGTGCCGCGCTCGGTAATTTCTCCGTCCTCGATGACCAAGATCTGGTCGGCGTGGATCACGGTGGACAACCGGTGGGCGATGATCAGCATCGTCGCCCCATGGGAAATCTCGGCCAAGTTTTCCTGGATCACGCCTTCGGTGATTGAATCGAGCGATGATGTTGCTTCGTCAAACAGGAAAATGCGCGGCTTTTTCAAAACCACCAGGGCGATGGCGACCCGCTGTTTTTCTCCGCCCGATAACTTCAGGCCGCGTTCGCCCACCACCGTTACGTAGCCCGTCTGGCAGCTTGGAAACAAAGTCGTCCAGTTTGGCCATGTGCGTGGCCCACTCCACGTCCTTGGCCGATGGGTCGTCGACTGAAAAACCTATGTTCCTGCCCAGGGTGTTGTTAAACAACACCGTATCCTGGGGCACCACACCGATGGCGGCGCGGACCGAATCAACTTTCAACCCGCGAAGGTCCTGGCCGTCGATATGGATGGACCCCTGGGATGGATCATAAAACCGGAACAAAAGACGCGCGATCGTGCTTTTGCCCGCGCCGCTTGGACCCACCAATCCGGTGGTGGTCCCGGCCGGCACGTCAAACGATATCCCGTTCAAAACCTGACGCTTAGCGCCATACCAGAACGAGACATCGCGAACCGAGATTTCTCCGCCACCATCCGGCAACGGCTCCGCACCCGGCGCGTCCACGATGTCTGGCACCTCACCCAACAACACCATTAGTTTTTCCATGTTGATCAGGGCCATTTTGGTGTCGCGATACATTTGCGCCATATGCTCCAGCGGCATGATGATCTGCAGCAGGTAGGCATTGATCAAGACCAGACCACCGACCGACATGTCACCCGCCAGTGTCTGATGCCCGGCCATCCACAACAACAAGGTGACCCCACCGCCGAGCACCAAAACCGTGGCCAACCCAGAAACACTGCGCACCGCCGAAGACTGGGTCGCCATCTTTTCCCATTTCCGCAACGCATCACCGATTTCACGATCCATGCGACGCTCGGCGCCGAAATATTTGATCGTTTCGTAATTGAACAAGCTGTCCCAGGCTCGGCCATTGGATTTTGTAAATTCGTCAATCGCCCTTCGCTGT